>JAOTZA010000164.1 GCA_029861655.1 Acidobacteriota bacterium
GCACGGCTCGGCACCCGACAAATCGTCCTCCAGGTATTGGCCTCGATTCATACCGGCGATCTGATGCACGAGATCGAGCGCGTATTCGTTGACACTGCGACCATACTGAAGCGGCTTCTGAAAGCCGTTGTCGTCGCCACGGATCGCCAGCACGTTGTCGATCCCGAGGTATTTGAGTTCGATGAGGAAGTCTTCGGTCTCCTCGCGAGTGAAACCAAGACATAAAACATGGGGAACCGCATCGATGTTGTACTTGTTCTGGATCAAGGCGCAAACGCCCAGGGTCCCCGGCCGCTTGCGCTTGACCAGCTGTTTGATGCCATCTGCGGTCTCCCGGTACTGAAGCTGAGCGGCGTGGCTGGTGATGTCGATAAAGGGCGGCTCGAACACGACGAGATCGTCGATCAGCGCCAGCAGGTGCTTGACGTGTCGCCCCCTGAGCGGCGGAATGATCTCGAAGCTGATGAGAGGACGTGACGCCTTCTCGAGATGCTCAGTGACTTTCATGAGAGAACTCGGAAGTGCGGTTGGAAACTGCTGCCGCAGGCGGTCGCAGGCGGCCTACAAGCTCTTCAGTATAGCGCTGTGCGAATAGAATCCGTAGCGAGCCATGACCCTTCGGTACCCAGCCGGATCGAGATCGCTCCACTGGAGCGTGACCGCCGGAGCCATCCTGCTAGCACTGTTCGCGGCGGCCGAGTACCTGTCCCGGCAGCGTGTCCAGCATTGTCTCGAGACACTGATGACCGCCGGCGGTGCGTCTGAGCGTAGCCCCGAGGCGACATCCGACGTCAGAAACGAGCCCGACTCCGCGCGGGCTGAGCTGCGGGCCGCCCGACTGTTGATCGCGGACGAGCTCGATCAGACCTGGCGAGCCGAGCTCTCGCCAAGAGAGCGACAAGAGAATCGTGAACAGAGGGGCGAGCGCCTCGCGGCCATTCAGGAGATCGCGGCAAGGAATCTCGAATCGCAGGCTGCCTCCTGGCAAGCCGCGATGATCCTGGGCGCCGCACGCTATCTGAACGCGGCGCGAGCCGGCCGGGCCGCGGGCTCAGCGGAAAGGTCGGCCTGGCAAGCGCCGCTGGCACTCGCGGAGCGTCTCGGCCCGGGAAAACCGGAACCGACTCGCTTTCTAGCCGCCGCCGCGCTGAGCGACTGGTCCCGACTGGGCGTCGCGGGTCGTGAACAAGCCATCGAGGTGCTTCGGCGAGCCTTCGAGGACCGGGAAACACTCGAGCTGCTGCTGGAGGCGTGGATGCGACGCGCTCCCTCGGAGGCTGTCGCCGTCGAGACCGTCCCCGATCGGGTTCAGACCTGGGTCTTGCTCGAACGCTTCTACTCTCGCAACAAGGATTGGGAGAGATTTGCTTCGACCCGCAAACGGCGGGTCGAGGCTCTGCAGCGAGAGTTGCGGCGTCGTGTCATAGAGGCCGAAGAGCGCTTGGCGGGTGGCGACAAGCAGGGCGGCCGCTCTCTGTTGCTGACGGTTCTCAACGAGGCACCGCCGGACAAACGGCACGCGGCAACCCTCGAGAGGGTCATGGACCTGCTCCCGGCAGGCTCGGTCGGAGATTGGCGCCGCCGCCGGCTTCGGGCGTGGCTCGACTGGACACGAGAGCGCTGCCTGCTCGAGGGCTGCCCGCTGTCTGCGCCGGCGATCCGCCGGATGGCGGGTGCCGCGGCGCTCGAGAGCGCCCAGGAACACGCGGCCGCCGCGATGATGGCCGGCGATGTCGATCGAGCCGAGGCCCTGGCGGATCGCAGCACCAGCACCTTGTTGCCGGAGTGGGGCCCCTATCTGCTTCTCACCACCCAGCACTTTGCTCGCACCGGCGATCTCTCGCGAGCTCGAGCCGCTCTTCAGAGGGTTCACCGTAACTGGCACTCAACGGCCTTCTACCGGGCGGCCGCCCGATCGGTGGCGGAGTCCTCCCCGAGAATCGAACCCACTCTCTCGCTGCAAACGCCGACCCAATGGTCCGCTGACGAGTGGCGACGGAAGGCCGACGTCCATAGGCTCGAAATAGAGGCTCGCCCGACCTGCGAGGGTCTGCGGGTCGAGGTCTCGAGCTCCGCTGGTGGTTCCGCGGTCGAGGTCCGTTGGAACGGAGAATCCGTGGGCTGGTTCGCTGTCGAGGCCGTCACGCGTTTCAATCTCGACCGCCCTGGGGGACCCGTGGTCGACGTTCTCGAGCTGCACACTCTCGGCGGTGGACGGGTAGTTCCCGGCCGGGTCGATCTTCACCGCTGTGCTGCCTGAGGCGCGCGTCGCGGACCGCTTTTGGCCCCTCCCCTTCCGGCGGCGAAAGAGCTGCACCGAGGACCACGGCGGCGATGAACGAGGTGGCCGGGAGCGTCGCTCCGAAATCGAACCCCTCGTGAAGACCCAGCGAAACAACAACTCCCCAACCTGCGAGCGAAGCCAATCGATCCTCGGTACGCGATCCCACCGCCAAGCCACGCCATAAGCCGCGCATCAAAGCCACCAGCCCCACAGCGGCGAGCGCCAACCCCAAGTATCCGGTGGTCAACAGAAGCTCCAAGTAGTCGTTGTGAGCGCGTGTCCAGGTCAGGGTCAAGTCGGCAGGTTGGACTTGCTCGAACGTCTCCCGGAAACTGCCAATACCCGAGCCAAGAAACGCGAACGGTCCAACAAGATCGAGCGACGCATCCCAGACACGAAAACGTTCGGCGGCAATGACCTCGTACCGCGAGGTGGCGAGGAAACGGCCAAAGCCCGCTTGAAACCCGATGACACCTACCAAGGTCAAGGCGACGACCAACATCGGTATCGGAAGCCACGATAGCCTTGTCCTTTGCGACTGCCGGCCGCGGCGAGACGTGGACGCAACCGCTCTCGACACCATAGCGGCTTGCACCGACGCACCGGCCAGCGCAGCCGCAAGACCCGCCCTGGAACCGGTGAACGCCAGCCCCACAAAGAGAAAGAGCCATGCCAGTACCGGAGCGCTGACCAGAGCGAGACGGGTTTCCAGTGGAGCCGCGGCCAGATCGCCGCGTTGCCGACGCATTGCCCAGATCGCCCACACAAAGCAAACCGACAATGACAGTTCCAGCAATACGGCAAGATGATCCGGGTTCACGAACGTGCCCCGCAGGCGCGGCACCGAACCGCTCGCGAACGCTCTAGCCCCGAGCAGGAGTTGCAGCAACCCGGCTGCCACTACCGACAAGGCGAGCCATCGTCTTCTGCGGCGACCGGCGGAAAGCGCTGCCAGGAAAACAGCGGCGGTACAGAAAACAGACAAGGCAACGGATCGGGACTTCTCGGGAGCGAGGGACAGAAACACTCGCTCGACCTCGATGGTGGAGTCCGCGTCCACGACCCCCGCAGCCTGAGTTGCCAACCGAAAGTGCTCGGGTGAGGCGAGGCGAGCCAGGGGCGCGGGCCAGGGTATCGACTGGACAACGCCGAGAAGGGCAAGCGACAGAAGCATGGCGGTCGCCACCATCGCGGACCTCGACATGCCGTGCTTCGGCCAGGAAGCAGCCGCGGTCACCAGCGACGCCAGGGCCAGCAACCGAACCGCGAGCTCTCCGAGCGGCGTGACACTGGCGGCGGGAAGCGGCACCCATAGGACACCAGCGATCAAAATCACGCTTGAGATGAAAATGCGGGAAGATATCATCGGCTCGCTTCTCGGAGACGACGACAGGATACGTCAGGCGCTGCCACCCAAGAAACCGATGTTCGAGCCGACACGTACCGCCCGCGCAGTCTGGATTGGGTCGCTGATTCTCGGTGCGGCAGCGATCGCCGAAGCTCAATTTGATCAGTACACGAGCCCTGGAAGTCTGGCCAATGAGGTCAACCCGAGGCGCCAACGGATCGAGGAAGGTTGGGAGGACGCGCACTGGGACTTTGGCAACCTCCGTCTCGACCCTCGATTCGAGATTCGTGATCTAGGCTATGTCGACAATGTGCTCTCAGACTTCGAAGGGGAGGAACAAGTCTCGGATACCCGAGCCACCGTCGGTGCGGGACTGGCGGCATACTGGCGCGCCGGGAACAACCTCTATGCAACCGCGTTCGTAGCGCCCCAGTACAACTGGTGGCTCGACCTCGACAGCCTCCGGGGCTTGAGCGTCAGCGGCGGTGTTGGCGTGCACGCTTTCTTCAACCAACTCACGTTTTCGATCGACGGGAGAACCGTCGAACAGGAACAACCGCTCAACGCCGAGTTCGAAGTGCCCGTGGAGATCAAAGACGAGAGTCTTGGCGCATCTCTGGAGCTGGATCTCAGCGAACGTCTTAGTCTGGTCGTCGGCGCGTCGACCACCGAGACTCGCCACGGCGACGAGATAGACGCCTTAGTGGAAGGCTTCGAGGCCCGGAGCCTCGATCGGGACGTGGACCGACTTCGCGCGGGGATCGGACTGGCGTTGGGAAGCCTTGTAGAGATTGTCCTCGGTGTCGAGGACCTGCAGACGGACTTCCTGGTAGACCCGGCCGGACGATCGAGTTCGGGAACCGACCCGTTTGTCGATCTCCGCTTCGAGGGCAACCGCCTGAGCGCAGCTGTCTCTTCTGTGATCAGAAACCTGGATTTCGCCGCAGCCGCGGACCCCGCCTTGGGAGATCCAGCCAGCTTCGAAGACACCACGGGATCCCTGCGGATCGGCATCGAACTGTCCCAGAACTCGACCTTTTATCTCTATGGCGGCAGCACTCTCGTCTATTCGGCGCTCGAGGACTCCACCTATCTTTCCGAGGAGAGGCTCGGCGGCAAGTTCCAGGTCGACCTCCGCTCTCGGCTGCGCTCCCAATTGATCGCCGAGTTCGGCGACAACGAGTACACCGGACTCCAGGACGAGTTGGATCGCCTCGACGACTTCCGCACACTGGGTGCCAACCTGGTGTTCGAGCTCGGTCCTTCGTCCGCTCTGCGCTTCGAGGTCTCTGAGACCCGGTATGACTCGAACCAGCCCGAATTCGATCGCTCGGCTACCCGGATCAGCATCGAACTGGTGCGCGGCAGCGGGATAATTCCCTATTAAACATCGCAACTTCGTTCTTGTGGTGGCTCAGCCTTCGGGAGCCATTGTTGTAGAATGCCACGATGGCTTTCTTGTATAGATGCAGGCCTGCAGCCCTCCTCCTGCTGACGGCCTGGCTGCCCCTGGTAGCTGCCGCACAGACTTCCGACGCGGCGGCCCGCTATCGTCTAGGCCCCCAGGATCTGCTAGAGATCACGGTGCTCGAGGACGACACCTTGAACCGAGAGGTTCGCGTTTCGGAGGCTGGGACGATCGAGCTACCTCACATCGGGGCGGTAAGGCTCCAGGGTTTGAGTGCCCCCCAGGCGGCGACCGAATTGGAAGAGGCTCTTGGGCAATACCTGCAGCGCGCTACGGTGACTTTGGAGATTCTCGAGTACCGCGCGCAACCCATTTCGGTGGTCGGAGCCGTCGAGAAACCCGGCAATCTACCCTTCTCCGGCCGCTGGACCCTGCTCCAGGCCCTGACCCAGGCGGGAGGATTGGCGGATGACCATGGGGAGAAGATCCTGGTCTTGAGACGTGGCGCCACCGGGCTCTCAGATCGGCTCGAGATCGATGCGGAGGATCTCCTCGTCCACGGTGACCCGACAGTCAACGTACCCATTTTCGCCAACGACCTGATCAATGTCCCAAAAGCGGTCAGCGTAACCGTCTACTGCCTGGGAGAAGTCAGCCGCCCCGGAGCGATTGTCGTGGAGGGTGGCGAACGAGTTACGGTCATCACAGCTTTGGCTCGCGCCGGTGGTCTCGGCGAGCGGGCCTCCAAGAAAATTCGTATCCAAAGATCCGGCCGGCCGGAGATCTTGATCAACATCAACGACATCCGCAAAGGTCAAGCCGAAGACATTGAACTGATGGACGGCGATGTCCTTTGGGTCAAGGAGTCCTTTCTTTGAACGACATCCTTTTGACCCAGGGCCCCGGCGAGCTGGATGAGGGATTGGCGTTTGATCCGCACCAGTACTTGAGGCTGGTCGCGGAAAGGTGGCGATTGATAGCAGTGGCTGGCCTCCTCACGACGCTGACTGCAGTCGCTCTGTTCTTCATGACGCCGGAAAAGTACAAAGCAACCACGGTTATCCAGATCGAACAACGAAGCCCCCTCGGGGTCACCAGCGACCGCAACCCCTGGCTCGAAACCTGGGCGACGGTGAAGTACTACCCGACTCAATACCGCCTGCTGAAAAGCCGGGGGCTAGCTGAGCGAGTGGTCCGGGCGCTCAACCTGGTCGACGAACCGGCATTCAATCCGGCGAGAGCGAACCAGATGGCAGTGGAGCCGAGCGCCACCGGGGACGACATCGCAACCGCCAATCTGGCCCGAAGACTCCTCGGTGGATTGGATGTGGATCCAGTTAAAGACACCGAACTGGCTCGCATCACGTATGTAGGCACCGATCCGGATCTCGCCGCCAGGATTGCCAACCAGATCGTCATGAGCTATGTCGATTGGGAGATCGACAAGCGATCTCAGAACGTCGGTCGCACTTCGAAGTTCCTGGAGGATGAGATCGAGTCGCTCAAGTTGGAGCTCGAGGACAAGGAACAGCGGCTCAATGAGCACGGCAAGAACTCCGACATCGTGACTCTGGACCCGTCCACGAATCTCACGCTTCAGAGACTGCAGAATCTCAACTCAGAGCTCACTTCAGCAGCTCGTGAACGCGTCGAGAAGGAAGCGCAGTATGTCGAGCTGAGCTCAACGCCTAAGGAGCGCATCGCGAATCAAGAGTCGGCCGGTTTGATCGGAGAGATGAAGCGCGGCCTGATCGTCGAACAGCGCGCGTACGAGAACAAGAGCCTGGTTTACAAGGCCAATCACCCGGACATGATCGCTCTCGCGTCCGAGATCGACGAGCGTCTGCGAGCGCTGCAGCAGGAGATCGACAACCATTTCGCCAAGGCGGAACAGCGAGCCCAAGCCGAGTTCCGCTCCGCGCAACGGCGTGAGGCTTCGCTCAGCCAGGAGATCCACAAGGTCAAAGGCGAGGCGAGAGATCTGAGCCAACTCTCGGTCGAGTACAACAACCTTCAAATGGAGATCAACGCCGGGCGGATTCTCCAGGACGATCTGCTTCGCCAGCTCTCCAAGTCCGATCTGAATGCTCGAATGTCGGGCGAGCGCGAAACAAACATCCGGGTGATCGATACAGCA
>JAOTZA010000165.1 GCA_029861655.1 Acidobacteriota bacterium
CCGCTGGCGTCGCTATGGCATCCGCCCGCCTTACCGACGATTTTCGGTGCACTGCAGCTGCTCTCGAAAACATCTTCCACTTCTTCGGTCGTTGGCAATCTCCAATCCCCCGGCTGCGAGTGATCCATCAACCCGCATTGGGGCGCCGCCAGGTCTGCGGCGAAGACTGAGGCGTCGAACCAGTTACGCTCCCCATCCTCCGCCTGGCAGCCACCCGGAACTTCGCAGACAAAACAATTTGCGTTCTCGAGCCAGATGAGCGCTGTGACCGTGTCATGCACCGTACCGTTGCCGCAGGCGATGAAGCGGTGACCTTCGTCATCATCACCCAGGACCGGCCAACACGGCGGGTCGGCCTTAGTCTCGACCGGAGCGCCATCGACCACGATGGCGCTGCCCGTTCCTTGGTGCGACCGCTGAACGAACTCAGCCGCCGGCTCCGGCTCCGGCACGACCTGGTTGACGACCTGCCCCATCGACAAGAACGCCGGGACCACCAGCGGTAGATAGGTGATTCTGCGCATGAGCGTCTCCATCCTCGTGCTCCTCCTCTTTCGATGCCGCTGCCCACTCGGGTAATCCCCTTCATCGGAGTAAGCGAGAAGGCTCGCGGATTCCGATCACTCGGTTTCGGCGGGGCTCGCGACAACTCGAAGGCGGCGGTCGCTACCCGGGCGACTTGGCCGAACGGGCCACTGTCGAGCGGGGCAACACAAGTGGCGTGGTCTCCACCGACAGGACTCCATCCGTCAGGACCGAGAAACCCTCGCCAAAGACCACCCGAGCGCCGGCTCGCAGAGTAAGACTGCCGTTCGGGCCCTTGACCGCGTAGTTGGGTCCGAGCGTGTTGGTGTCGCAGACCTCGTAGGTCTCGGGGCTGACGACCGTGTCGTCCATCAGGTCTACGGTGAGTCCATCGGTCGCGTAGCACTGGCAGTCGGCGATGCAACGGACGGTGATGTCGTAGCTCTTGCCGTCGGCGTAGCCTCCGGCGGGTTCAGAGACCATTACAGCCAGCAACTCGCCGTCCTCGGCGATCCAGGTGATCTTCGACGCCAGGTCCACACCCCCATCGTCATCCATGGCTAGGAGCTCAAAGCAACTGATCGCCGGAGACAAACGAGTACTCCAGAGCTCGAGCGCGGTATCGGCACCCCCGCCGAGATTCGAAGTCTCAATCTCGTAGGTCGCTCCGGAAGTGGGGTCGAAGAACAAGAAGTCTTCATCGCACAGTCGGTGACTCTGGCCTCCGAAGATCGCGAGATCGGTTCCGTTGCGGCAGGAATCATCATCCGGAGGAGCTGCGCCTGCCGGTGGGAGATCGTTGATGTCGTCGAAGCAACCATCCCGTTCATAGGCCCCGCTGTCGCAGGCTCCATCGATCCGGAACGCGCCGCGCTGGTCGGTTGAGACGCTGCAGGCCGCCGGAAGATCCAGGGCATTGCTGCCGGCCAGGAGCGCGTGCGTCTGGGTAGGGCCGCCGTTGCTCCGGAGGACGGGGTCGAGACCGGTCACCGCCGGGCCGAGGCCGCAGCCGAAGTTTCCGCCTTGGTCGGTAGTCATTGCGGCTTGGCAGGTACCCGTGAACAGAGAGTTGGACACTATGAGAGAACCGTTATTGAATATTGTCTCCACGTCGACGGAACTTGGCTCCCCAGACTGATTGGCTACAAAAGTCGAACTCACGATTGTGGTGCCGTTGTAACTCGCTAGTCCACCGCCTGCACCAGTGGCCGCATTGCCCGAAAAAGTCGAGTTCGTGATTTCTTTTCCACCTAAACTGATCAAGGTCGCTCCTCCTCCGGACGCGGCCGAGTTTCCAACCAAAAGGGTTCCCTCAATAACCACAGGTCGGCTCCAGAGGTACATCCCTCCACCAGACAGGCCGGCGGAATTGCCCGAGAAAACGCTGTCGTAAATCTGCGCTGCTCCCGCCAAGGTCGCGCTCGGGCTCAAGACTGCACCTCCTCTCATACTGGTGTCCGGGGCCGAATTGCCTAGGAAGTGACACCTTCGAACGATAAGTGAGTCCTGAATTCTGACGCCTCCTCCACCGAGAATGCCCAGGCCCGTAGGAGCGGCTCTCCCATTCTCCACCGTCAGATCAACCAACTCCAACGACCCGAAAAAGTCCGCATCCAGAATCCGGAACGACTCCGCTGAGTTTCTCCGGATCGCGAAGCCATTGCCTTCGATCCTCAGATCGTCGGTGATCACCGGCAGGCCGTTGCCGGGATTGTCGGCCGTCGTCAGCTCGACATCGGCGGTCATGACGATGACGTCGGTCACGGCGGCCGATCCGGCCGGGCATCCGGCTCTGGGCGCGTTGGTGTTGGCGGCGATGATGGCGTCGGCCAGAGTGCAGGCCGGGCCGACGGTGATTTCGGTAGCTGCCAGCGGCAAGACCTGGGTCGCCACGGCCCACAACATCGTCAAAAGTGCAGTCGATCTCATCGATTCCCGTCCTTTCGGTGCTCCAGGGACGCTCCTACTGTCAAAAGCGACAATCCAGTCCGGATCGGGTCACTCTCACGGACGACTCGTGCCACAGAGGCAACTCAGCGCCATCGCGCTCGGCCGTTTGATCTGATTCCGAGTCCTTTTGCGCTTACTGGACGGTGGACAACCAAGCGTACTCAGTGAACCAACTCTGGAGGACCCGCGATGACATCGAACCGCCTGCCCAACCGCCCGACTCCCGCTGCCGCTTCGTTTGTGGTGCTGGCGGCGATCTTCGCCACCCTCTTCGTGGCGCCGATTCCTTCCGGCGGCACCACCGCTTGTTCCTACTTTCACAACTACATCGGGCAAAACCCGAGGGGAGACAGCCCCGGCTGGCACAAGCAGGCGCAGGGCGTCGCACACGACGAAACGCACTGGTACCTGTCACAGAAGAACCGAATCTGGCGGATTCCAGTGGAGCAGGACCTGCGCATTTCACCGCCTCTTCCGCCGCCGTTTGGGCCCCTAAATCCGAAGCCTCACGTCCGCTGCGAGGGTTCCGACCCGCTTCCCTGGGCGGACTCGATCGAAGTCCCTTGCGCGGGCCTTCCGGACGAGCTGACCGCTCTCGGGCGCGATCATTTCGGCGACCTATCGGTGCACGACGGCTTTCTCTTCGTACCGATCGACGGCAACGACGGCACCCACATCGGCGTCTTTCGGGCGGACAAGACGCTCACCTACGTCGGCGCGGCACTCCTCGATCTCGAATCGCTGGGCTGGCTCGCCATCGACCCCGAAGGCAAGCTCTATCTGTCACGCGCCGTCGGTACTCACCAAACCTTCGAGGTCTATGGGCTCGATTGGAATCTCCTCGTGAGTCACGGCGAGGTCGAAATCGGATACCTCCATGAGCTTCTGGTCCGTGACGAGCTCGACCAACGCGCCTTTCTCACCCGCATGCAGGGCGGTGTCTTCTCCGACGACGGCCGGCAGCTCTATCTGGTCAACGGTTTCACCGACGAAGACGACTCGACACCCGACGACGAGGACGACTGGGGCATCCACGTCTTCGAGGTAACCCCGAAAGATCCCGATCCGGCCTGCACCGGTCCGGAGGAAGGCTGCCTACCCATCGCCCGCCGCGTCGCCCGCTCGACCAACGGCACCGGTCCATTCAATTTTCAGTTCAACCCAGGCTACTTCACCCGCCAGGAACCGGAAGGAGTGACGTACTGGGACCTCGATGCACCGGGTGCGCCCGAAGCCGGGGGCAAGACGAGCCTCGGCCTGCCGGTCGGCGGGCAACTCCACGTCATGATGCTCAACAACAACGACCTCGCCGGCGGATTCCCCTCGGCCGACGAGGTCTACCTCAAGCACTACACGGCCGAGGTCGCCTGCGATCCCGCACCGGGCCTACGCGTGATTCCCCGCGGCATCGACTTTGGCGAGGTTGGGGTCAAAGATTCGAGGGTCGAGATCCTCGAACTCAGAAACGAGGGTGACGCGGCCCTCGCGATCTCGGATCTGACCCTGATGTCGGAGGGCGGCCACTTCGGCTTCCCCTCCATGCCGGTGCCGCCGATCGTGCTTCCACCGAATACCTCGGCCAGCTTGCTGGTCGAGTTCGCGCCGACCGAGGGCGGCGATCTGAGCGGCGCGGTGACCATCGAGAGCGACGATCCGGACGATCCCCTCCTGATTGTGCCCCTCGCCGGAATCGGCCGCACGCTCATCGAACAGGCTCAAGACCTCGTCGCCGCTTTCGACGAGGCAGTCGCCTTTGGCAGTCTCTCCGGAGTCGGCCCGGGTCGGTCGGCGGAGAATCGACTCGAGACACTCGGCTCGATGCTCGAAGAAGCGGCCCTGCTTCTCGAAGCGGGCTTCATCGAGGAAGCCTGCGGCCAGCTCCACGCAGCGTTCTTCCACGTCGACGGCACATCGACGCCAAGCGACTTTGTTGCCGGTCCCGCCGCCGAGGAGTTCGCACAGGCGATCCGCGACCTTCGAGAACGGCTCGATTGCGGCGCGTAGCTCGCTAAGGAGCCTCGTAGAGCGCCGGCAGTTCGTGGATTTCGTCCGCGGCCTCGAGAAAGGGGTCGCGCACACGAACCGAGCCATACCGCCTCCCGTGCTCGAAGTCTTCGGAGAGGATCTCGTCGAGCCCGTTGACCTCGGCGTAGGCCCAGAGATGAGCGTCGTACCAGGAGAGCTGGTAGGTCAGCGTGCCCCATATCGAGGTTCGGAGTACGGCCTCGTCGGGATAGAGGACCGGAAACCGCACGATCAGGTCCTCGGCCTCGAGCAACGCAACGTTTCTCTCAAGAAGCGGTGCGCCGCCGAGATCTTTTCGCGGCCGACCAACCGCCGAAACGAACTCGACAATTGCCTGGTGCGGCAGCACAAGCTGCTCGCGAGCGAGACCGTCGCGAAGCACCGTGACTGCCGCCTTCTGCTTAGCCGGATCCAAGGGGTCGTGGGCGTAGACCAGGACGTTTGTGTCCACCAGGCTCGTCATCGTTTCTTTTTGGGAACCGGCGGCTCTCCGAGGGGTCTTGGCGGTGTCCCACGGGTGTAGAGCTCTTCGCGAGTCCAGCCACGATCCGAATCCGGACGAGGAGTGATCTTCATCGACTTCTCCCGCTCCCGTTGCCGCGCGGTAGCCTCATCAAAGAGCCGCAGACGTTCCACCAGGCTCGGCCGCCTGCTCGTAACGCGTGGAGGGACAACCCGGATCTCAGTGCAGGCGGGCCGAAACTCGATCTCGTCCCCCGGCTCGATGCCGTATTGGGTTGCGATCGCCTTGGGAATCGTGACTTGGAGCTTGCTGGTGACCTTGGCCATGATGCCCTTACTCTAGCAAGGAATCTTCCTTGCCACAAATCCTCTTAAGATGAACGGGAAACCGGCTAGACTCCGCTTACCTTAAGAACGACGCCGAACTGTGCTTCACCGGGCGCGGTTTCGGACACTCGAGGGGAGCCGATCGATGGACCCGAGGCGATGGAAGCGGCTGCAGGAGATCTTCGAGAAGGTCGTGGATCTCCCGCCGGAGAAGCAAGCCGAGGCACTGGCGCGTGAGTGCGGCGAGGACGATGAGCTGCGCCGCAGAATCGAGTCTCTGCTCGCTTCGTCGGATCGAGGGACCGGCCTGATCTCGGGCGCCATCGATCGCGCCGCGGCGGACACGACCGGACCTGCCGTGGCAGGCGAACGCATCGGCCCCTACCGGCTGCTCGAGGAGATCGGCTCGGGCGGCATGGGAGCGGTCTATCTGGCCGAGCGCGCGGACGAGGAGTTCGAGCAACGGGTGGCGCTCAAGGTCGTGCGCGCCGGCGCGCTCAACCCCAGAATCGTCGAGCGTTTTCTCGCCGAGCGGCAGTTTCTGGCCCGCCTCGACCATCCGCATATCGCTCGGCTCCTCGACGGCGGCACCACCGAGGCCGGCGTTCCCTACTTCATTATGGAACACGTCGACGGCATACCGATCGACGAGTACTGCGACTCGAAAAGACTCTCGACTCGCGAACGGCTGGAGCTCTTTCGGTCGGTGTGCGGCGCAGTCGAGTCCGCCCATCGCAAGCTAATCGTCCACCGCGACATCAAACCCTCGAATCTTTTGGTGACACCCGAGGGTGTGCCCAAGCTTCTCGACTTCGGGATCGCCAAGCTGGTCGAACCCGAGGCCCCCGGAGAGGCCCTGACCGTGATGGGCGAGCGGGCGATGACTCCCGAGTACGCCAGCCCCGAGCAGGTACGCGGTGAACCGGTTTCGACCGCCACCGACGTCTACGCCCTGGGGCTTCTCCTCTACAAGCTTCTGAGCGGACGCCGCGCCCACCGCATCACTTCGTATCAGCCTTCAGACGTCGAACGGATCGTCTGCGAAGCAATCCCCGAGCGCCCGAGCACGGCCATCACCTCGATCCCCGCGGAAGAGCCCCAAACCTCGGGCGACGGCTCGACGGTCACCCCCGAATCGATCGGTCGCGCTCGGCGCACGGTTCCGGCTCGCCTCAAGAAACGTCTGGCCGGCGATCTCGACAACATCGTCCTGATGGCGCTGCGCAAAGAGCCCGAGCGTCGCTACCCGTCGATCGAACAGCTCTCCGAAGACATCCGACGGCATCTCAAGGGCCTACCGGTGCTCGCCCACGCCGACAGCTTCGGCTACAGGGCGAGCAAATTCGTGCGGCGCAATGCGGGAGGCCTCACCGCGGCGGTCCTGGTCTTTCTTTCACTCGCCGGTGGTTTGGTGGTGTCCACCGTGCAGGCCAAAAGGGCGAAGCTCGAGGCGCGTCATGCCGCCGAGGTCACCGATTTCCTCACCGGACTCCTCGAGGTGTCCGACCCTGAGCTGGCGCAAGGCCGCGAGGTTCCGGTGCGGGAGGTCTTGGATCTGGCGGCGTTCCGGATCGAGGGAGAGTTGGGGGATCAGCCGAGGGTCCAAGCGCGGATCGGCACCCTGATCGGCCATCTCTACCACCGCATCGGTCAGTACGAAGAGGCCGACCGCCTGCTGAGCCAGGCGCTTGTCCGGCAGGAGATCCTTCTCGGCACCAATCACCTCGACGTGGCCGCAACCCAGCAGTTGGTCGCCGAGTTGGCCGACAGCCGCGGCAAATACGAAGCCGCCGAAGCGGCAGCTCTCGCAAACCTCGAGATTCTCGAGGGCCGACTGGGCC
>JAOTZA010000166.1 GCA_029861655.1 Acidobacteriota bacterium
GCCGCTCGTCGTCGTAAAAAGCCACGTACTGACGGTCGTCGACCGTCTCGAGCGCGAAATTGACCGGATGACCGGACCACACCCGGGCCACATCGACGATCTCGAACCCTTCGAGCTGCGCCCGGCCCTGCGTGACGCCGCCCAAAAGAAGGACTACCGAGACTGTAAAGACCAGCCCGGCACTCGAGGCTCTGCTCACGCTGCTAACGATACCGCTAACCCGCCGCTCGCATGTGCTCAGCGTGATCGGCGTGATCGGCGTGGTCGGCGTGGTCGGCGTGGTCGCTGGCCTCAGCCTCTGCAGTGCTCGCGTCGAGCCCCGCCGGCTGGGGCTCGGCTTCCACCGGTTCCGGCGCCTCCGCGATGAGCCAGTTCTCAAACTCGTCCGGCTCGTGGATCGTCAAGAATCCGCGCATGCGGTAGTGGCCGAGACCGCAGAGTTGGGCACAGGCAATCTCCCAGCACTCCTTGTCAGCAGCGCAACCGGGAAATCGGGCTTCGGTCGGGGTGGTCATCGTTGCGGTGAAGTGAATCGGAATCTCCTGACCCGGGATGGCATCCTGTTTGACCCGCATCACCGGAAGACCAAAGCTGTGGATCACATCCTTCGAGCTCAGCAGCACGGTCACCGGGCGATTCACCGGCAAATGCAACTGGTTGATGGTGACGATGTCATCCGCCGCACTCGCGTCGCCGCGGTCGAGACCGATCGGATTCGATGCTTCGTTGATCAGGTGGATGTCGGTGTGGCCAAAAATACCGTCGGCCCCCGCGTAGTGGATGTTCCAGGCGAACTGCTGGGCGATGACCCGTACCACCAAGGGGTTGTCACCGGGCGACGGCGGGGTGACCCAGCGCGCCCATGCCGGAATGGCGAACCCGACGAGCAGAATCACCTCGACCAGGATAACTCCGCCTTCAATCCAAGTCGAAACCTGGGAGGTCGAACCGGAGTAGCTGGCCCTCGGACTCTTCTTGGCACGAAACCGCAGCAGAACATAGATGAAGTACAGCCCCCAACCAACAAAAAGAACCGCCATCAACCAATGAACCAGGGCGTTCATGCTGTCGAGAGCGCCGCCATGCTCCGAGGTGTCGATCGGCATCCAGCGCGCCAGAAAGTCCTTCATCGATTCACTCCTCCGTCGAGAACCTGAAAACTGTCTCGCCGCGCCCTGAGATCCCTGGCGCGTCGCCAAAACGAATAGAACATTGCCACAAGCCCGACCTGAACGACGCCAACCACACCGAGCAAAACCAGGATGCCGTTGTTCATCCCCTGGGTAAGCGCCGAATCGGCGCCTCCAAAGCAGACCGCGCAAGCCGTCGCGGGCTCGGGCATCATCCAAAGACCTGCAATCAGGCCGACGACCAGTGCGTGGCGCGCCCTCACCGACCGAGCTCCTTGAACTTGCGATAGACCCGCGCCCAGTAGAGCATCAATCCGAGGCCAAGCAACACGCAAAGCGCGGCTAGGGCGAGACTCCCACCCACGTCGTGGTGCCGGTAGTCGTGAACTCCCCACGCCGTAACCAGACCGCACATCACGATGGCCGCGGCGATAAAGAAGAGGTGAAAGGCGCGCAGCGACATTCGAGCTATCCCAACGCGGTCGAACCCAACCGCCCCCCCATGGGGCCGAGCATCAAGACGATAAAGAAAAGTACGGTCAGAAGCAGAAGCGAGTAGATCGCCTGCTTCTCCGAAATCAAGTGCATAAAGACGGCGGCCACCAGGCCACCTTTTAGACACGCGATCACCAGCGCGATGGCGATCGCCACCCCCTGAGAGACGTCGAGATAGCTCACCGCTACCGTGATGACGGTGAGAAGAAACAGGGCGGTACCCACCACCCAGTAGCGACGCATCTCACTTCGGATCTCTTCGACTGTATGTCCGCTCATCGCTTATTTCGCTCCTACAAGAGATAAAGGCTGGGGAAAAGGAAGATCCAGACGAGATCGACAAAATGCCAGTAGAGCCCGGCGACCTCCACCCGGTTGGTGAAGCGCTCGGGCTCTGTTTTCCACATCTTGGCTCCCGGCCCCCACAAATATCCGTTGACGACCACTCCACCGATGACGTGAAGCGCATGAAGACCCGTCAACGCGAAATAGATGCCGAGAAAATTGCTGGTCGCCGGAAACAGACCGTGAGAGAACTTGGCGTTGTACTCCACCGCCTTGATGCACATAAAGCCCAGCGCGCAGAGGATTGTCAGCCCCATCCACAACCGGTACTTGCCAAACTGCTTGAGTCTCAGTGAGGCCCAGGACATCACGATCGTGACACTCGAGAAGATCAGTACCAGCGTGTTGAGAAACGCCAACGGCACGTTGAGCTCGCCGGGCCAGCGGTGCGCACCCTCTCCGAGGTGAAGCGCCTCGGCGACCGCGTGCGGGATGGTCATAAAGGCCGGATCGCCGGTCCGCAGCAGGACGTAGGACGAGAAGAGGGCGCCAAAGAGCATCACCTCGGAGGCGAGAAAGAGCCAGACACCGAGCTTGGCGTTGTAGAGGCCGGTGTCCGGCCGTTCTTCGACCGTATAGGGGATTTGCATTACCGCTATCCCTCCTTGCCCGAAGTCTTGTCGGGAGTCTCGATCGGAGTCTCCGTGGGAGTCTCTGTGGGATCATTCTGCGCCAAGTAGTCGCCCGGATGATCGGGAACACTGTACTCATAGGCCGGGCGGTAGACCACCGGCACTTCGGCGAAGTTGCCGTGACCGATCGGAGGTGAAGGCGCCGCCGCCCACTCGAGAGTGGTCGCCTGCCACGGATTCGAGTCCACCTTCTTGCCCTTCTTGATGCTCCAGAACAGATTGAAGATAAACGGGAGCTGTGCGACGAGCAGCAGCCAGGCGCCCCAGGACATGAACTCGTTCCAGTGCAGGCCACCCTGGGCGTGCGAATACTGCTCGCCACCATCCCAGAGGCGTCTCGACACGCCGGCGAGGCCCTGGAGGAACATCGGCATGAAGATCATGTTGATGAAGACAAACGAGGGATAGAAATGGAGCTTGCCTAGGAAGTCGTTCATCTTGCGGCCGGTGATCTTCGGGAACCAGTAGTAGATACCGGCGAACATCGCAAAGATGGTTCCCGGTGCTACTACGTAGTGGAAATGTCCGATGACGTAGTAGGTGTCGTGGAGGTGGATGTCCGATCCCGAAAGCCCGAGCGGCAGCCCGGTCAGGCCGCCGATCCCAAACATCGGCAGAAACGCCAGGGCGAAGAGCATCGGCGTCGTAAAACGGATCGAAGCGCCCCAAAGCGACATTAGAAGCGCGGTCAGGATCACCACCGAGGGGATCGAGATGATCATCGTGGTCGTTTGGAAGAAGGCGCTGATCGTCGTGCCCATCCCGGTCAGGAACATGTGGTGCGCCCAGACGATGAAGGACATGAAACCAAGAAAGACGGCCGCGTAGACCATCGACTTGTAGCCCCACAGGGGCTTTCTGGTGTTGTTGGCGATCACCTCGGCGACGATGCCGAGGGCGGGAAGGATCAACACATAGACCTCGGGGTGGGCCAGGAACCAGAACAGGTGCTGCCACAGGAGGGGGCTACCGCCGCCGGCAACCTCCACCACTTCTCCGCTGACCACGAGACCGCTGGGCATAAAGAAGCTGGTGCCGAACACCCGGTCCATGAGCTGGAATACACCTGCAGCCTCGAGTGGCGGAAACGCCAGCAACAGCAGGAACGCGGTGACCAGCTGAGACCAGACAAAGAAAGGCAGCCGCATCAAGGTCAGTCCCTTCGCCCGTAGGTGGAAAATCGTGACGATGAAGTTGACCGAGCCCAGCAGCGACGACGTGATCAGGAAGACCATCCCCACAAGCCACCAGGTCTGCCCCTGGGTAGCGATCTCGGAGAGCGGCGGATATGACGTCCAACCCGAGTTGGCGGCGCCACCGGGCACAAAGAAGCTCGCAAACATCGTCACGCCGCCGAGGAAGTAGACCCAGTAGCTCGCCATGTTGAGCTTGGGGAAGGCCATGTCGGGCGCACCAATCTGGAGCGGCACCACATAGTTGCCAAAAGCGCCCACAGCCAGTGGCACGATCGCCAGAAAGACCATGATCGTTCCGTGCATGGCTCCCAGCTGGTTGTAGAACTCGGGGAGCATGATTCCGCCCGGGGCGTTGTCGGCACCCAGCAGTCCCCCGATCACCGGGATCGGTTTGCCCGGAAACGCCAACTGCCAGCGCATCAGAAGCATCAAGCTGAAGCCAAAGAGCAAGAAGCAGAGGGCCGTGAAGCCGTACTGAATGCCGATCACCTTGTGATCCTGGGAGAAGATGTACCTCTTCCAGAAAGGCTCCTTGTGGCGGCCGGCGCGCTCGTCCGACCCGTGTTCTTCCTGCTCGAGAACGCTCATCGCGACTCCTCGGAACCGATCCTGTTTGTTTGAGGGGATTGCCCCCGCCTCCGTGGTCTGGCGGAGTCTATGACAGCGGTGGGCGGGGATTCAACAACGGCGCCAGAGTACTGGCCCTACAAGACGGGTTGCGGCCTTGGCTCGATACACTACGTCCCCCCGCGCTTGGGAGGTACCGAGGAGCTGAGGAGAACCAGGTGCTCCACCGGCGCGTGCTCGTCGGTGAGAATCGGGATCTCCAACAGATCCAAGTCCAACGGCCGCCACTGCCGCGCCACTTGCTCGATCGTCGGATCGAAAGACCAACGTTCATCGAGAGAGCGACCGATCTCGATCAGCTTCTCGGCAGGAATCCAGCTCTCCTGGCTTGTCGCCAGAATGAGCTCGTTGCCCGCGCCCTTGACCTCAAAGGGCATCACCAAAGTGAACTCCTCGGCAATCGTCCGATACAGCGCCCGCGTAAACGGAGACTCGACGCCGCTTGCGACATTGAAGCCGAATACGCCGCGCGAGCTCAGTTTCGTCTTGACTTCACGGATAAACTCGACGGTCGTCAGATGAAAGGGTACCGCGTTCCCGACATAGACATCGCAGTAGATGAAGTCCCAGGTCCGCTCGCTTCGAGCGAGAAAACGCCTTGCGTCGACAAGATGAACGCGGGTTTTTGGAGACTCTTCGAAGAAAAAGAAGCGCTTGGCGACGCCCAGCACCGCCGGGTCGATCTCGACGTAGTGAACCTCGAGATCCGGAAGCTGGTTGGAAAGGTGCGTCCCCACACCCCCGGTTCCCAACCCCATGATCAAAACGTTCTCGATCTCGGGATTGAGCAGCAGAGCCGCCGAAGCATAACGAGGGTACTGAATCGCCGGCTCCCCGTTCTCGACCCGGATCGCGCCCTGGGTCCAACGGTCGCTCTTCAATCGCCGAATCCCCTCCACTTCGGTCACCAGGAGCGACTGATAGGGCGTGATCCGCTTGTATAGACCCCCTTGGACCGTCGCTTTGGGAATCGCTCCCTCCACCACGGCGAGAACGCCCAGAACAACGGCAAGCGTCAGCGCAAGCGGCTCGGTGCGATAGCGCGCAGCAAGCGCCAAGATTGCTGTCGTCGCCGTGAGGGCCAAAAGCAGCGCGAGGATTCGGTGTAGATCGAGCCACGGAATGAAGACAAAGGTGCAGACGAGAGTCCCGGCCAGGCTACCCACCGTAGAGAGCGCGTAGAGTCTCCCCGCGGTGTTTCCGACCCGATGCAGCTCTCGAGACGCTAGACGTACCGCATAGGGCGAGACCGTCCCAAACAACACGCTCACCGGACCAAACAGGACCGTGGCGGCCAGTAGGGTTCCGGCCGGGTGACCGCCGGTCCAGTCGGCGAACACGCCGGCCAATCGAACTCCCCACAGGAGCAGCAAGACTTGGAAGACTCCTGCAAAAGTCAACAGGCGACCCAGCACTTCGATTCGAGGCTGGCGGTCAGCCAGATGCCCACCCCAGGCATATCCGATCGACAGCGCCGCCAGAAAAATGCTGATGATCGAACCCCAGACATAGACGCTGTTGCCGAAGTGCGGTGAAAGGATCCGGCTCGAGAGAATCTCGAAGGCCATGAAGATGGCCCCGGACAGAGTCACGACACCGGTCAGGCGCAAGAGCGCGGTGCGACCGAGCCCGGCGTCCGAAGCCACGCTAGTCATCTACGCTGACCAAACGCGTGACCGGCGGAAGACAGCGGGTGTCGTCGCAGGCTTGGTGGGTCAGTTTCAGAGTCGCACCGCCGGTCACCTCGGCACGGATCGATACACGGCCGCTCCAGACGTTCAACGGCTGGTCGGTAAATTCGAATCGAAAGGTCTCGCCGGGCGGATAGACGACGCCACGAGCGCCGTCGAGGCGGGTCGGGATCAGAAAGTCGAGAGATGCCGGGTTGGCGTTGACATGCCACCCGTCCCGGATCACTAGCTCGACGGCGACGGGTCTCCCGGCCGGGCGTTCCTCGCCCGCCCAACGAGCTGTGGCGTCGACAACACTGTGTGCCAGAGCGACAAGCGGCGCCACCGGTTTGGCCGCCATCGTCTTGCCGGCGGAACCCGGCGCCGACGTCCCGGAGGCGCGGTACTCGAAGAGCGCTGCGGCTAGGGTCGCGGCCGAGCGCGACCCCGCTGCGAGATCCCGGGCGAAGCTTCGCAGCGCCGCGCCGGCCCGGCTCCGGTACTCGGCGTCACCCGTCCAGCGAGCCAAGGCGAGTTGGTTGAGTACCGCAACTCCGTTGCCCGAGGGGATCGCGCCGTCGTTTGCGGTCTGGATTCGCACCAGCAGGTCTCGCTGATCGCCACTGGCGTAGTAGCCTCCTCCGGGCGCCGCCAACCGGCTTTCCATCTCGGCGGACAGACGGCGAGCCTCGCTCAACCAAGACTCGGCGCCCGTCACCTCGTGCAAGGTGAGCAGGGCGCGGATCAGAAACGCGTAGTCATCGACAAAGGCCGCTATCTTCGCCTCCCCGTCGCGCCAAGCGTGAAGCTGCATCTTGCCGCTCTCCGGATCGACCAGCGTCAGGACGAACTTTGCCGCCCGCTCCGCGGCCAGGACATAGCGCTTCTCTCCGAGCACCGAACCCGCCCGTGCAAGGGCCGAGATCATCAGGGCGTTCCAATCGGTCAGCACCTTGTCGTCAACTAGCGGAAACTCGCGTTCGGCCCTCCTCGCACGCAGCTTCTCCAC
>JAOTZA010000167.1 GCA_029861655.1 Acidobacteriota bacterium
GGGACGGTCGGTCCGGGGACGCGATCGTGGACGCCAACTCGAAGTGTAGCGGTCGAGCTCTGTCTCGACCGTCTTATTCCATTCGAACGCTCTTCGGTCGACACGGAGGTCGACCGCTACATCGTGCGCTGGCCTCCCGGTTCGGTCGACACGGAGGTCGACCGCTACATCGAGGGGACGGTCGGTCCGGGGACGCGATCGTGGACGCCATCTCGAAGTGTAGCGGTCGAGCTCTGTCTCGACCGTCTTATTCCATTCGAACGCTCTTCGGTCGACACGGAGGTCGACCGCTACAATCGCTGCCGGTATGCAGACGAGATCTCTTCCGCACGACTTGGGGGTCGCGGTCGGGGCGTCGGCCGTTCTAGGGCTCTTCTCGGCGTTCGGCGATTGGGTATGGGCGCGGTTCATCCCCGACGGAGCGGTGGTCCCGGGAATCGTTCACGGGGTCCTGGTCTTTGGGATCCTGGCGCTAGTCCTCGGCTGGGCAGCGGGGACGAAACGAGCGACGTCACGACTGCTCGTGACGCTACCCTTCGCCGGGCTGCTGATCGCCGCCGGCTTCTACCCGCTGGCGCGCTGGATGGGCTACATCACGGCACTGGTCGCCTCGTGGACCGCCATGTGGGTCGCTCTGGCGATTCTCTCGCGGTGGGTCGCCGGCCGCCGGGAGAGCTTTCGAACCGCCCTTCTCCGCGGCCTCTTCGCAGCCTCGCTCTCGGGCCTGGCCTTTTACGCAATCTCGGGAATCTGGACGCATCCCGATCCAGATCCGAACTACGCCCTGCGGTTCGTCTACTGGACGTTCGCGTTCCTGCCCGGTTTTGTGTCCTTTTTGTGGGGACGGGAATCCGAAAGATGAAAATACGATCCGCTTAAACCTCTCCGGGCTTTCCTCGTTCTATACATCATGTCCCAACCCAGCCTTACGATGCCTCGAGGGTTCCTCCGCTTTGCGGGTGGCGCTCTCGCCGCCGCCGGAGTCCTGACTCTTCTGATCAACGCGGGCCTGTCGCCATTCCTGTCGTCGGATGCGTCGTTTGCCGAGACGGCGATGTCCCCCGTCTTCTTCTGGCGTCAAAGCCTGTCCGCGCTGACGGCTTTGTTGCTGGTTTTTGGCTCCATCGGGCTCTATCTCGCGCAGGCCGAGAGCCTCGGTCAGTTCGGTGCGGTGTCCTTTGTCTCGGCCTGTGTCGGCAGCATGCTGATTCTGGCCACGGAATGGACACAGGTTTTTCTGGTGCCCGAGCTGGCAACTGCAGCCCCCGAGGCTCTCAACGCACTGGGGGACACAGAAGGAGTGGGTCGCTACACCCTGGGCACGCTGATCGCGCTGGCGGTCTTTACTCTGGGTTGGATCGCGTTCGCCGCGGCTTCTCTTCGCGCCCACGTCTTCTCGCGGCCCGGCCCGATTCTCGTGATCGCCGGCTTCTTTGCGATCCCGATACTGGGCGGTCTGCTTCCGGGGGTCTGGGGGTTTGCAGCGGGCAACGCGGTCCTGGGCGCGGGCTGGGTCTCGCTCGGCCAGGAGATCGCGCGCGGGACCAGAAACGGCGATGGCGAACATCGACTCGGGGTGTAGCGGTCGAGCTATCGGTGATTGTCTCGACCGTCTTCCCCGTTCGAACATTCTTCGGTCGACACGGTGGTCGACCGCTACATCCGAAGCGATGTGCGAAGCACTGACAGTCGACCACGGCGGTCGACCGCTACAAGAGAGGTTATTCGGGGACTGGCACGGGTGGGTGGTCGGGTGGGGCGTGCCTGTCCCCGAATAACCCCGGGCAACCACGGAACCGGCCGAGGCGTACAATCAGAGTAACCCTTGGTTGAGAAGGCCTTCTTGATGACTCCAAATGTTTCCCGAAAGAGAGCTATCTACACCGTAAAGCTGACCCTCGCCCTTCTGCTGGGCACGGTCGCGGTGGCGACCGCACACGTCACGACCTACGCTTTGCCCGGAGGCTCGACAACCGCTGGCGGGATCAGTGTCGACGCGGAAGGCAATGTCTATAGCGCCGACTTCGGCGGCACCCAGCTCTTCAGGATCGCAACCGACAGGACGGTCTCGGTCTATGCGACCGGTCTCAACACACCCTCCGGCAATGCCTTCGACAGCCAGGGCAACCTCTTTCAGTCGAACTACGGGATCGGCATCGCGAACGACACGATCACCAAGATCGAGCCCGATGGCACCGCCACGCCATTCATCGACGGTCTGTCCGGTCCCGTGGGCATTGCCATCGACGCCGAGGACACGATGTACGTCGCGTTGTGCGACTCCGGCAGAGTGGGGCGCATCGCGGTAGACGGCTCGTCAGGGGTCTTTGCTGAGAGCAATCTGTTCGCCTGCCCCAACGGCATCACGTTCGATGAGGTCGGCAACCTCTATGTCGTCAACTTCAACGATGGCGGCGTGCTGAAGATCGACCCGCAAGGAGACGTTACGGCCTTTGCGACGATCCCCGGAGGCGGCAATGGGCACGTGGCCTATGTCGCCGGCCACCTGTATGTGGCGGACAGAGCGGGCAACCAAATCTACCGGGTCGACATCACGAGCGCCGAAGTCGAGCTCTTTGCCGGGACCGGAACCGCCGGAAGCACGGATGGAGAGAATCTCGAGGCTCTATTCAACGAGCCCAACGCGGTCGCCAGAAACCGTGAGGGAAGCGCGCTCTACACGAACGGCGTCAACAACGTGGTGCGCCGCATCGCTCTGGAGCTCGAACGCCCCGACAAGCCGAAGAACTTCAAGGCCAAAGCACGCAAAAAAGGCAAGGCCAAGCTGACCTGGACAAACGACTCCCTAAACCGCGAGGGGTTCGCGATCGAACTCTCCACCTCGGGGTCTGGTTTTGAGGAGATCGGGCGCGTGGGACCGCGTGCGACCAAGGCAGTGATTCGCGGGCTACTGGCCGGGGAGACGTATCGAGTGAGGATCGTCGCGTTCAACGGCTCTGGGTCCTCGAAGCCCTCGAAGAAGGTCAAGTTCACCGGACGCGGGTAGGGCCCGCCGGTCAACGATCGACCTGAACGACCGGGCCGCATCCCGCCAAACACCTCGCGCAAGAGCCTAGTAACAGGGTGCTCGCAGTTGACGCAGCTAGTATGCTAGTATGTACTGCGTATGAACAAGCGGCGATCGACCTTTACTCTCGACGAAGAGACCGAGCGGGCACTGCGCCGCAGCGCTGAAAGGCTCGGCAAGTCCAAGAGCGAGATCGTTCGTGAGGCGATCCAAGAGTACGACGCTCGCGCCGGCCGGCTTTCGGAGGTCGAGCGCCTACGACTGCTTGCGGCCTTTGACGAGCATGTGCCGCGGCTACCCGAGCGACCGTTGGCGGAAGTCGAAGCGGAGCTCCAGGAGATTCGCCGCGCTCGTCGAGGCGGCGGCCGGGGCGGCAACCGACCCGAAGACGCGACCGGATGATCGTCCTCGACACCTCTGTCCTGGTGGACGCTCTGACCGGGCCGCGGCGCTCATCTGCCGCTCTGCGTAGATCGATCGAGGCCGGCGAGCGTCTCTTGATGCCGTCGCTGGTACTTTTTGAATGGCTGCGCGGCCCACGGCGACGCAAGGAGCTCGAAGCACAGGAGGCCCTCCTGCCGCGCGAGCAGGCGATAGCGTTTGGTCCGGATGAGGCAGCGCTCGCGGCCAGGCTCTATTCCGAGGTGTCGCGTCCACGAGGCCGCGAGATCGATCTGGCCATCGCCGCCGTCGCGTTGTCGCACGAGGCGCGAATGTGGACGCTCAACACGGCGGACTTTCACGACATCCCGGGGCTCGAGTTGCACGAGCCGGACTCATCAGGCGAAGACGGTCGACACAGAGGTCGACCGCTACAACGCTCTGGGCGTCGGTAACACCACGATCCTCTTACGGCGTGCGCAAGAGGTGGGGAAGAAGACGGTCGACACAGAGGTCGACCGCTACAACGCGGCGCCCAAACCGATCGGCGCCGGCCCCTTCAACCGACACGCGCAAGGACCCCAGGCCGCGGGACGCCAACATATGATGCCCGGGTGAGCGACTCTCTCTTCGACGATCAGCTCGCAAGTCAGCCCGCAGGCTCGGCCCGTCTACCGGGCCCGCTGGCCGATCGCATGCGGCCGCAGAGCCTCGACGAGGTCGTCGGGCAGGAGAAGTCGGTCGGGCCCCAGGGGTTTCTGCGCCGGGCGATTCTGGAAGACCGGGTGCCCTCGCTCATTCTCTGGGGGCCACCCGGCTCGGGCAAGACGACGATCGCCGAGATCATGGCGAGAGAGACATCCAGTCGATTTGTTCCGTTCTCGGCCGTGACCTCGGGGATCAAGGAGGTCAAGGCGGTGATGGCGGACGCCGAGCGTCTGCGTCGAGCACAGGGTCAGAGGACACTTCTCTTTATTGACGAGATCCACCGCTTCAACCGCGCTCAGCAGGATGCCTTTCTCCCCTACGTCGAGCGCGGCGACATCATCCTGGTGGGCGCCACGACCGAGAACCCGTCCTTCGAGCTGAACGGCGCTTTGCTGTCTCGCTGCCGCGTCGTGGTTCTCGAGCCGCTGACACCCGAGGCGCTGGTCGAGATCCTCGAGCGGGCGCTGGGCGATACGGAGAACGGGCTGGCGCGGTATCGGGTAGAGGTCGATCAGCAGGCTTTTGAAACCATCGCCCAACTCGCATCCGGCGACGCGCGCAGAGCCTTGAACCTGCTCGAGCTCGCCGTCGAAGACGCAGCGGCCCGTAGCGCGTCACGGATCGACCAGAAGACCGTGCGCGACATCGCGCAACGCAAGACGCTGCTCTACGACAAGTCCGGCGAAGAGCACTTCAACCTGATTTCGGCACTTCACAAGTCGCTTCGCGAGAGCGATCCCGACGCCGCGCTCTACTGGCTGGCCCGGATGTTGGCCGCCGGTGAAGACCCTCTGTATCTGGCCCGGCGCATGGTGCGCTTCGCGAGCGAAGACGTCGGACTGGCCGATCCGCAGGCTCTCCCCCAGGCGCTCGCCGCCTGGGACGCCTTTCACCGGTTGGGATCGCCCGAAGGCGAGCTGGCCCTGGCACAACTGGCGATCTATCTGGCACTGGCGCCCAAAAGCAACTCGGTCTACGAGGGCTACAAAGCCGTCCGCCGGACGATCGAAGAGAGACCCGCCGATCCAGTGCCGATGTCGATTCGCAACGCCCCGACCCAACTGATGAAGAAGGTCGGCTACGGCGAAGGGCATGTCTACGCCCACGCCACGGACGAGGGAATGGGAGGCATGGAGTGCCTCCCCGAGTCGCTGGCCGGAAGCCGCTTCTACCGGCCCGGAGAGAGTGGGTTCGAGGCAGAGTTGAGTGAGCGCCTGGAACGGTTTCGGAAAGTGCGGGAGAGGACCCGGACCGCTCGAGGCGCCTCGGAACCGCCACGATGAAAGTCTGCATCGTCGGCGCCTCCGGGAAGCTCGGCCATTACATGGTACGGCACGCCCTGGATCGCGGCTACGAGGTCGTGGGCGTGTGTCGCGAGCGCAGCGTAGGCAAGCTGGACGAGTTCAAGGATCGCATCACGGTCGTTCAGGGGGCAACAAACAACCGCGAGGTGATCAAGCGCGCGGTCGCCGGGTGCGATGGAGTGCTTGTCGTGCTGGTTCCTTGGGGAGTCCAACAGTATTCGTCGGGCACGGCCCAGGCGGTTCTCGATCAGGCGCGTCCGGGGGCACGTCTGATGTTCTCGTGCGGGTGGCACATCAACCGCGACGGCCAGGACGTGTACTCGGCGAGTTTCAAAGGCCTCACCAGGGTTTTCGGCTGGGTGGCTCGACTCTTTCGTGTCGCGGACATCGACGACCAGGTGGAAGCGTGCCGAAGAGTGTTCGAAAGCGACACTCGGTGGACCGTCGTGCGGGGGAGCGACCTCGAAGAAGGCGAGAGCCAGGGGCTGCCCGTGTGGAGCCGGCACATAGACGATCCCATCCTCGAGAGCAACATCACACGCCGCATCGACTTTGCACTGTTCATGGTCGAGGCTCTGGAGAACGACGCGCTGGTCCAAGAGGCCCCGGCAATTGTCGGTTGCCAGACCCCCTCGGCGCTCGCACACGCTGTCGCTGTTAGCAGCGGAGAGTGATCGCAGACGTCAGATGCTCGAGACGGGTGAGGGCGAGCACCTCTTCATCAGCCAGCGGACCGAACAGCCGATCCCGCAGGCGATCGCCGCGTCTCTCGAGCGCCACGACGCCGAGCACCGGAAGAGCATCGCGCGCTAGGAATTCGGACCGCCCCCAGCTCCTCGGGCGCGTGCCTATTCCGCTGCCGGAATGCTCGTCACCAGGTTCAGGTGAGTGCGGTTGTCGGTTCCTGAAACTACGGGAATCAACTCACCACCATGCTTGAAGGCAAACTTCTCAGTCGCTCGGATCTCGAGAAAATAGCCTGGGCAGACAACACCGGCGGTCAACGCCTTGGCCATCGAGACGTTGCATTGCTTGGGAACGTTTATGTCGACGCCGAACAATGCCTCGACCGCCTCCAGGCTGCTGGGGAGAAACGTGCCCTCGTGGCTAGCTCCTTCGGTGAGCCAGTGCATATGGGTGAAGCTTCCCGGTTGGACGATCTGTCCCCGCGTACCCCGAAGGTTGCCATCCGCGTCGATACGTGGCCCCACCAGCCATACCGGGTGGTCTTGGTTGTGGTAGAGAAACATCGCTTCGCACCCGTTGATCTCCTCGATACAAGGCCGGGCGGCGATATGCCAGGCGGCGAAGCAGCCCGCCTCATAATGCTCCGACTTGGTGCAGTGCGCCGCCACGGGGAGCCCATCGGGGCTCAGGTCGCCGGTCCAGTACACATAGAAGAATCCCTCGAGCGTGCCATCGTTCAAGAGACGCGTTTCCTGATGCGTATCGATGTGATTCCCGAAGAGAAACTCGTAGGGCCACTCGTGATCCTTCCAGCCGCGGCCGCCCGCCGAAGCGGCACCCGCGAGCAACAGGAACAGAGAAAACAGGGTGAAATGCTTCATCGATACCTCCCTTTCTTGACCTCTTTGAACCCTGAACGCCAGGGTTCCTCGAAACGGTGTCTTACTCTCGGCCGAGACCAGCCTCCGCCGCAACAC
>JAOTZA010000168.1 GCA_029861655.1 Acidobacteriota bacterium
ATCCGTCTTGCGATAGATATTGGCGACGTTCTTAAGCAGCGCCTTGTCCGAAATCGCCAGCTTGACGATCTCTTGGCGGGTCAGCTTCTCGAGCACCGGCCGACTGATCTTCTCGCCTCGCTTGACCAGCGTTTCGCCGTCCTGGCTCTTGACTGCCGCGGTCACCTTGGTGCCCGCCAGCAGATCCGTGATCTTCTTGTTGCGCTCCTCGTGGAGAATCCTGACCTGGTCCTTGATGTTCTTTTCGAGCCGGGCCACCTCATCGGCCTCTATTTGCTGGGCTCGCGCGTCCTTTTCGACGCCCTTGCGCGAGAAGATCTTGACGTCGACAACGGTGCCCTCGATCCCCGATGAGACCTTGAGGCTCGCGTCGCGAACATCTCCAGCCTTCTCACCGAAGATGGCCCTCAGGAGCTTCTCCTCCGGGGTCAACTGGGTCTCGCCCTTTGGGGTCACTTTCCCGACCAGGATGTCACCGGGCTTGACCTTGGCGCCGATACGCACGATCCCCGACTCGTCCAGATCCTTGAGCGCCGCCTCGGACACGTTGGGGATATCGCGGGTTACCTCTTCCGGCCCGAGTTTTGTATCGCGGGCCTCGACCTCCGACTCCTCGATGTGGATCGAGGTGTAGAGATCCTCTTTGACCAGGCGCTCGGAAACCAAGATCGCGTCCTCGAAGTTGTAGCCACGCCACGGCATGAACGCCACAAGCACGTTCTTGCCCAAGGCCAGTTCGCCCTCTTCGGTCGACGGCCCATCAGCCAGCACGTCGCCCTTCTTGACCCGCAGGCCTTCCGGCACGATCGGCTTCTGGTTGACACAGGTGTTCTGGTTCGAACGCCGGAACTTCGTCAGCTGATAGATGTCGGCGCCAAAGTCCTTGGCTTCACCGGTCTCGGCGTCTTCGCCCTCCACGCGGACGATCACCCGCTCGGCATCTACAGAGTCGATGATGCCACTGCGGATGCAACGCACAACGGCTCCCGAGTCACGGGCCACGAGCTCCTCGAGCCCCGTTCCCACGATGGGAGAGTCGCTGCGCAACAGCGGGACCGCCTGGCGTTGCATGTTGGAGCCCATGAGCGCACGGTTGGCGTCGTCATGCTCGAGAAACGGAATAAGTGCCGCCGCGACCGACACCAGCTGTTTCGGGCTGATGTCCATGAAGTCGACACGGTCACGCTCGACGGTAATGAAGTCACCGCCGGATCGCGCGATGACGCGTTCCTCCACAAACCGTCCGCGACCATCGGTGGCGGCATTGGCCTGAGCAATGATGTAGCGCTCCTCCTCCCACGCGGTCAGATACCAGGCGTGCGGCTCAGCGTCGACCCGGGCCTTACGCGCCTTCTTGAGCGAGCGGTTTGCGGTCGCGAGTTCGTCGCCGGTGATGATCTGCCCGAGCTTGAAGGGGCCGCCGCCGACGCGTGACACCCGGAAGTGGTCGATAACGCGCCCCTTCTCCACCTTCTTATACGGACTCTCGATGAAACCGTATTCGTTGATCCGGGCAAAGGTCGCCAGGGACGAAATCAGACCAATGTTCGGACCTTCCGGAGTCTCGATCGGACAGATGCGTCCGTAGTGCGAGGCGTGAACATCGCGGACTTCGAAGCCGGCGCGCTCCCGCGAGAGACCGCCGGGGCCGAGGGCCGAAAGGCGCCGTTTGTGGGTCACCTCGGAGAGGGGGTTGGTTTGATCCATGAACTGGGACAGCTGTGACGAACCGAAGAACTCCTTGATTGCAGCAATCACGGGTTTGGAGTTGATGAGGTCGTGCGGCATCGCCGAGTCGATGTCCTGGTGTACCGACATCTTCTCCTTGATGGCACGCTCCATTCGCACAAGCCCGACACGGAACTGGTTCTCGAGCAGCTCGCCGACAGTTCGCACCCGGCGGTTGCCGAGGTTGTCGATGTCGTCGACCCGGCCGACGTCTTTGTGCAGCCGCATGAGGTACTCGACCACTCCAAAGAAATCATCCGCAGACAGCGTCTTCTGGTCGATCGGCACGTCAGTGTCCAGCTTGATGTTGAACTTGAAGCGCCCCACTCGCGAGAAATCGTAACGTTTCGCGTCAAAAAACATGCCGTAGAAAAGAGAACGGGCGCTCTCCAAGGTCGGAGGGTCTCCGGGGCGCATCCGGCGGTAAATCTCGATCAACGCTTCTTTGGCGTCGGTCGTAGTGTCCTTGGCGAGAGTCGTCGAGAGCACGGCACCGCACAGGTCCCAATCCGGGAAGAAGGCCTCGAGGGGCGTATGGTTCTTACCCTTGAGACGGCTCTCGATGTCCTCGGGTACTTGATCGTTGGCCTCGAAGATCACCTCGCCGGTATCGGTATCGACAACATCCGCGACGAAGAAAGTGCGATCTAGGCTGGAGAGCTTTACTGTGACTTCATAGTCCTTACCCTTGGCCAGCTGCTTGCGCATCGCATCGTCCAGCTCGAGTCCAGAGAAAATCCGATAGGTCTCCCGCTGGCCGCGACTGTGACGGTCCCGGAGATCTTCGTACTCCAGCACCTTGGGTGGGATCTTGAGCGTCGCCTGACCCCGACCCTTGAGTGCGAAAGACACCGGCAGGTAGAACTTGCGCAGGATCGACTCGTCGGATTCCAGACCCAGGGCGCGCAGAAAAACCGTACCGTGGAACTTGCGCTTGCGATCGATTCTGACGTTCAAGACCTCTTTGTGGTCGTACTCGAACTCGACCCAGGAACCGCGGTAGGGAATGATCTTGGACAGATAGCCGCGGGCGCTCTCTTTGGTGAAGAAGACTCCCGGGCTCCGGTGCAGCTGGCTGACGATAACGCGCTCGGTGCCGTTGATGACAAAGGTGCCGTTGTCGGTCATCAGCGGAATGTCACCGAAATAGACCTCCTCCTCCTTGGCGTCACGCATCATGCGCGCACCGGTCTCGGGGTCCTTGTCGTAGACAAACAGGCGGAATGTGACCCGTAGCGGGACGGCGTGCGTCATTCCCCGCTCCTGGCACTCGGCAATCGAGTACTTGAGCTCGAGATCGACCGGGTTGCCGCAGATATCGCAGCGGGTCACCCGGTTCTTGTTGACCACACCGCATTCACCGCAGGTGACCGTCTCCTCATGTGGGTGATCGGTCATGATCTTGGAACTGCAGTTGGTGCACGTCATACGCAGGTACTCGAGACCGGTCAGGGTGCCGCAGCGGCACTGCCAGTCACCAATCGAGTACTTGACGAAATCGAGCGAGCAGGTTTCGCGAAAATCGGAGAAGGGAAAGATGCCCTTGAAGACGGCTTGCACACCATGGCTGCCGCGCTCATCGGGCAGCAGATTCATTTGCAGAAACCGCTCATAGGAGCGCCGCTGAACCTCGATGAGGTTGGGTATGGGGAGTGTGCTGCCGATGCGCGAGAAATTCTTGCGCACGTTGTTCGAATTCTGGATGTCAGTCGCCATCGATCTCCTCAGTTTCCGTGTTGGAGAATTGAGTTTCGCCTCGCCACCGGGTGGGCCACGAGAACTGTTCCGGCCGTCTGCAGGATGGTGTTCAGAGACACTTCACCGCCCTCGGCCCGCGCCCTCCGCGGACCCCGGCCTCGAACGTCGTGTCTCGACGAAAACACTATTTGAGCTCGACTTGCGCTCCCGCCTCGTCGAATTTCTTCTTGATCTCCTCCGCCTCGTCCTTTGAAACCGCTTCCTTGACGGTCGCGGGCGCCGACTCGACCAGATCCTTCGCGTCCTTCAGACCCAGGCTCGTGACCTCCCGGACGGTCTTGATGACATTGATCTTCTTGTCACCGATGGCGGTCAACACCACGTCGAACTCGGTCTTCTCCTCGGCTTCCGCCGCACCGGCGGCAGGCCCGGCCGCCGCAACCGGCATCGCCGCCGCCGCCGCCGAGACGCCATAGTGATCCTCGAGGGTCTTGACGAGATTGTTCAGGTCGAGCACGGTCATCTCGTCGATCTGCTTGATGAAATCTTCTGCCTCAATAGCCATTCTTTCCTCTCCTTCAGATTCGAATCGCGAAAATTCGCGTAGTGTTCTACCTCGGTCAGCCCGCCGAGCTTTCCTTGGCTTGGCGGATCTGATCCAGAATCGAAACCGCCCGCCGCGGCATCTCCGCCAGTGTGCGCACAAAGCGGGTCACCGGCGACTGGAGCAAGTACAATAGTTTTGCCAGGAGCTCTTCGCGACTCGGCAGCGAGGCGATCTCCTGTATGTCGGCGGCAGCGACCGCCTGGCCGTCGACCAGACCGGCTTTGAAGGTCACCGCCGGGACGTCCTTGGCGAAGTCGGTCAAGGCCTTGGCGATCGACACCGCGTCGTCGTCACCAAAAGCCGCTGCCGTGGGACCCTGGAGGTGCTCCTTCAGGACGTCCAGCGGCTGCCCCTCGACTGCGAACTTCGCCAGACGGTTCTTGACCACGACATAGGTGCCTCCCACTTCGCGCACCTTGTCCCGCAGCTCGGTCGCCTCGGGAACCGAAATTCCCTCGAAACCAAGGAGAAAAACGTTCGGAGCCTTCGCCAGCTCGTTCTTGTAGCGATCGACCAGGCTTTCTTTTTTTGCGCGGGTGAGAGCCATTACAAGCACTCCATGGTGTAACTCCCGATGGCGTCGTTGCGAGCGCCGTGGGGTTGATTGGAAGAAACTGCGACGTCGTCGATGCCAGAGCATCGGCGAGGAGCAGTGACGCTCCAGGCGGCCCCATGCCGCCGCAACCCTCTGGGCAGCAGGGACTTGACGAGCGCTTTCCGCGTCGTTCGTCGTCGCCGATGGCACCCCATCGACTCCTTCTCTCTTCTTGAATTCATCTCGTAGTCCTCTGCTGCGCCGCCGTCGGGAGTTGCACCATGGAGTGCTAAGCCTCCAGTCCCGTGAGCGCGTTCTCGTCTACCCGGACACCCGGGCCCATGGTCGACGAAACACAGATCGATTTGACGTACTTTCCCTTCGCCGAAGCCGGCTTGGCTTTGCCTACCGCACTCAGCAGGGCGATCGCATTGGCCTCCAACTGGTCCGCCGAAAACGACGCCTTGCCAAAGGGCGCGTGAACGATCCCGGTCTTGTCGACGCGGAACTCGATCTTTCCCGCCTTGATGGCCGACACCGCCGGCCCGACATCAAAGGTAACGGTCCCGACCTTCGGGTTGGGCATCAAGCCGCGAGGCCCGAGCACGCGGCCGAGTTTACCCGCGACTTTCATCATGTCGGGCGTCGAAACGACGGCGTCGAACTCGAGCCAGCCGTCTTCGATCTTCTTTGCCATGTCTTCACCACCGACGAAATCGGCGCCGGCCTCCTCGGCTTCTTTGATCTTTTCGCCGGAAGCAAAAACGAGCACCGTCATCGATTTGCCTGTCCCGTGCGGAAGCGCGACGGTTCCGCGGACCATCTGGTCCGCATGGCGTGGATCTATACCGAGACGGATCGCCATGTCGACGGTCTCGTCGAACTTGGTTCCCGCCGCGTCCTTCACCTTGGCGACCGCTTCACCAATTCCGTACTGACGGACCTCGATCGCCTCTTTGGCGCCGCGGTATCTCTTTCCGTGTCTAGGCATTTGCTTCCTGCTCTTCCTCCTCGACCACGACCGTCGGGGGCTGGCCCACCTCGATTCCCATTGAGCGGGCCGTCCCTTCGACGATCCGCATCGCCGCCTCAACGCTGGCAGCGTTCAGATCCGGCATCTTGATCTTGGCGATCTCTTCCACCTGCGCCCTTGTTACCCAACCGACCTTTTCGCGATTGGGCTCGCCCGATGCCTTGGCGACACCGGCGGCTTTCTTGAGCAATACCGCAGCCGGGGGCGTCTTGGTGATAAAGCTGTAGCTGCGGTCCGCGTAAACCGTGATCACGACGGGGATGATCATCCCGGGCTCACCCTGGGTACGGGCATTGAACGCCTTGCAGAAGTCCATGATGTTGACCCCTGCCTGGCCCAGGGCCGGGCCTACGGGAGGCGCCGGCGAGGCCTGTCCCGCTGGGATCTGCAGCTTGATTTGACCGACTACTTTCTTCGCCATGACTTATTGATTCCTAGAGCTTTTGCACCTGGCTGAAATCCAACTCGACGGGTGTCTGGCGACCAAAGATCGTCACCATTACCTTGAGGGTGTTGCGATCCAGATTTACTTCGTCGACCACTCCGGTGAAGTTGTTGAACGGACCATCGATGATCTTGACCGGCTCGCTCTTGTCGAAGATGTATTTCGGCTTGGGCTTTTCTTTCGCACTGACAACCTTCTCGAGGATCTTGTCGACCTCGTCCTGCGACAACGGTGTGGGCTTCTTGCCGCTGCCGACAAAACCGGTGACCTTGGGGGTGTTCTTGACCACGTGCCAGGCGGCGTCCGACATCTCCATCTCGACGAGGATGTAGCCGGGGAAGAATTTGCGCTCGGTCTCCTTCTTCTTGCCACCGCGGTACTCGACGATGGTCTCGGTCGGGATCTTGATCTCGCCGAGCGCCTCTCCCATACCCAGTGCCTCGGCTCGCTGGCGCAAGGTCTCCTTGACCCGATCCTCGAAGCCCGAGTATGTGTGAACGATGTACCACTGCTTGGCGCTTTTTTCCGTAGTCGTCATTTTCCGAAGAACCCCAATACAGTCTGATAGACCTTGATGATCACCATGTCCGAGACCCACAGGAAGAACGCGAAAACGATGCTTGCCACGATCACCACGATGGTGGTCGAAACCACCTCGGCGCGCGACGGAAAGGTCACCTTTGTCATCTCCGACCGGGTCTCGGAGAAGAACCGGGTCATGCGTTTCCAGCTCTCGGCGATCGACATCACTACTCTTGGTTCCTTTTGTTCGCTTAACTGGCAGGCCAGGAGGGATTCGAACCCCCAACATTCGGTTTTGGAGACCGACGCTCTACCAATTGGAGCTACTGGCCTCTATTCGAGGATCTCCGTCACAGTACCGGCGCCGACCGTGCGGCCGCCTTCGCGGATCGCAAACCGAACGCCCTTCTCCATCGCGATCGGGGCGATCAACTCGACCGAAAGCGTCACGTTGTCCCCCGGCATCACCATCTCCGTGC
>JAOTZA010000169.1 GCA_029861655.1 Acidobacteriota bacterium
CAACCCGGATCTGCCCGACGAGTTCGAGCACATCCTCAACAAGGCGCTCGAGAAGGACAAGACGCTCCGCTACCAACACGCCTCCGATCTCAAGGCAGACCTCTTGCGCCTCGAGAGGGATGCGACTACGACTCCGGTCTCGGTAGCGGCCGGGCCGGCGACGACTGCACAACCGGGCCTCTGGCTCGGTCTGGCTGGGGCGGCTATCACGATTACCGCGGCGTTGATTTTCCTAGGCCGGGGTGATCGGGCTTCCGAACCGGGTATTGGGTCGACTGCCTCGATCGGGTCGATCACCGAGCCCGAAATCGCTGCGCAGTCGGGACCCGCAGCCAAATCCATCGCCGTGCTGTCGTTCGTCAACATGAGCTCCGATGAGGAGCAGGAATATTTCTCCGACGGCTTGTCGGAAGAACTGCTGAACCTGCTGGCCAAAATCCCGGATTTGCAGGTAACTTCGCGATCATCGGCATTCTCGTTCAAGGGCCAGAATCTGGGAATTCCTGAAATCGCCCGCAGGCTCAATGTCGCCCATATCCTCGAGGGTTCGGTTAGGAAGGCCGGCAACCAGATCCGCATCACCGCGCAATTGATTGACACGAATTCCGACACCCACCTGTGGTCAGAGACCTATGACCGTTCGCTAGACAACATCTTCGCCGTTCAGGACGAGATCGCTTCTGAAGTAGTAACACAACTCAAGGTCACCCTACTGGATGATGCGCCCACGGTTCGCGAGATCGACCCCGAAGCCTATGCGCTGTTCCTGCAAGGCCGTCATTTGCGCCGCCAACATACACCCGAGGCGTATGAGCAGGCCCTGGCGTTGTTGCAGCAGGCGGTGGAGATTGACCCCGGCTTTGCCGACGCCTGGGTTAACTTGGCTACCGTGTATATGAACCAGTCGGGCACCCGGCAGCGGCCCGTTGACGAAGCCTTCACCCTGGCCCGCAAGGCGATCAACAAGGCCTTGGCGGCCGATCCGGAATTTGCACCGGCGCATGCCCATCTGGGCGCAATCGCAATGGCCTATGACAACGACCTGGTCGCCGCAGCCCGGCATCGAGAGCGTGCGCTGCAACTGGAGCCCACCAATACCAGCATTATCGGCGGTGCTGTCCGCCTGACCGCGTCGCTCGGCCGCCTGAACGAAGCCATTCCATTAGCGGAATATGTCGTCACCCGCGATCCGGTGAGCTTCTCTGCACGTTTTGGGCTGGGCTCGTTATACAGCGCAGCAGGGCGCTGGGATGAGGCCATTGCTACATTCAGCACTTTGGAGACGCTGAGCCCGGGCTCTACCGATGCGCAGTACGGCATCGGCGTGGCGCTGCTGTTCAAGGGCGAGCCGCAGGCTGCTCTGGAGGCCTTTCAGCTGGAGACTACAAGTTTTGGCATGGCCGGCTTATCCATGGCCTACCACGCACTGGGCCGGGCGAGCGAGTCCGATGCCGCATTGGCGGAGCTGATCGAGCAACATGAACAGGAGGCGGCCTATAATATTGCTTACGTTCTGGCCTATCGTGGTGAGGCTGATCGTGCCTTCGAGTGGCTGGACAAAGCGGTACAATACAAAGATTGGGGATTGGTGGACATCCTGGGTGAACGCCTGTTCGACAACCTCCACGACGACCCGCGCTGGCTGCCGTTCCTGGAGCGCATCGGTTCCTCACCCGAGCAACTGGCGGCGATCGAGTTCAAAGTGACGCTGCCGCGGGACTAGAAGCTGAGGCGAAGCCCAAGCCGGATCCGTCGCGGCATCGTCCAGGCGTTCGTCGTGTTGAAGGCCGCATTGGTGGGGGGCTTGTTCGGGTCGCCGGGCTCGATGGCGGTGGTCTCGCCGGTGAACCAGTCGAGCGGTTGATAGTCCTCGTTGAGGCCGGTGTAGTGAGTGTCGCGCAAGGTCTCGGTTTGCACATCGAGCAGGTTGAAGACATCCACCAGGAGGTTGAGCTGAATCTGCTCGCCGGTCCTGATCGGGTACCCCAGATGAAGATCCGCCTCATAGGCGTCGTCGACCCGGCCGAAGGCGCCCCGCTCGGAAAGGTAATACTGCCAAAGAGGATAGAATTCGGCGTAGCCGAAGGCCGTGACGGGGCTACCGGTACGGTAGAAGGCCGACAGTCCCAGCGTCAATCCGACATCGAAGGCGTAACTTCCGTCGAGTTTCGCCTGCCAGGTTCGATCGTTGGAGAGGAATCCCTCGTTGTTGACCGAGAAGTCGAAATAATCGAACGCCGAGCTGATGTGCGGATCGAGTTGGCCGGTGGAGACCTGGAAGCTGCCGTCGTAGCTCCCCTTGAGCTCGGACCAGAGGAGGGAGGCGAAGAGCTGGAATCTCCCGGTACGCCGCTTCGAGACCGTGACCTCGACAGCTTCGAAGGTCCTCTCCGGCTCTTCCAGTAGATGCAGGGTGTCGTTGTAACCGAAGGCGTAGCCGAGGTCGTAGGTGCCTTCCAGCAGCCCCCGGCCCGGGTTGCCGATGAGGTAGTCGAGGTCCGGGGAGAGCGCGTCCTCGATCACGCTCTGCAGATCGCGCCGAATAACCTTGAGACCGACGTTCCAGCTCGGCTCGAGCTCCCATTCGGCGCCAACCACGATTTCGTCGAGGTACTCCCCCTCGATGTCGGGGTCGACGCGCCCGACGCCGCCAAGCCCCGCGGCCCTCGGACCACCCAGCCTGGGGTCGTGGGTCACATCACCGGGAGAGTCCGAAAAGTTTACGGTTGCAATCTCCCCAGCGCTCGGGTTGAACGCCCGGATCACGATGTCGAGCGGAATGGTCTCGTAGAACCGCCCCCAGTGGGCGAAGATTTTGGCACGGCCCGCCCGGGTGGGATCCCAGACGAAGCCCAGGCGCGGCGAGAGGTTGTCGTTGATGTCGGCGCTCACCCCACCCAGAGCGTTGAACAGCTTCTGGGTCTCCCAGCGTACCCCGAGGTTGAGGGTCAGGTTGGAGGTGGGCCGCCAGGCGTCCTGGAGGTAGACGGCCGAGTTCTCGGTCTTGATGCCCCGATCAAGGGTCCCCGAGTCGAGGTCGGCCGCGGTCAGCATCGACCGGTCGACGCCCCAGCGATCAGGCCGGACGAAGAACTGGTGCAAATAAACGCAGAACTGACCGTCGGGGTCGCAGTCGATCCGGAGGATGGTCTGTCCGCCGCTGCGCTGCCTCTCCTGGACGCCGCCGATCTCCTCGAATTCGTAACCGGCGCCCAGCTCGTGCGAGCCGCCGAGATCTTCGACGAACAGCGACAGGGCAGCGTTGACCTGCTCGCGCTGGAGGTGCAGGTTCCTCAGATTGGCAAGACCCGACACGCGGTCGTCCCAACCAAAAACTAAAGTGCCATCGCCGAGCGGATCTGTCAGGTCGACATAGCCCACGACCGAAGCGCCCGGACCGCTCTCGAGGCTCTTCTCCCGGTGATCAGAGTAGCGGGCGTTGACCAGCAGCCGGTGGGTGAGCACTCCGTCGTAGCCGAACGTCTTATCGGTCGCGCCCGTCTCCTGAGTCGAGAGGAAGTGCAGCGGCGTCGCCGCCAGTGAGCGCTGTCCGGGGCCGATCCGCGTACTGGGATCGCCGAACGCCGAACCCATGAACGAGTGGTGGGGGCTTGCCGCCCAGGTGAGTTTCGTTGCCCACAGATCCCGATCCGTGCTGTCGATGAATTGGTCACCGGGCTCGGGTGCGCCGACGATGAGCTCGCTGAAGTCCTCGAGGCTCGCCAGGGTGCTCTCGTTCTCCACCCGGTCGTAGGCGCCAAAGAACCAGAGCTTGTCCCGGAGGATGTATCCCCCCAGATCCAGTCCGAGGTCGGAGCGGGTGAAGTCGATCGTCTGGGAACTGCCGGAGACGGCCCCTGCCTTCGCCGCCCCGCTGAGGCCACTCTGCAGGGATTCGTCATCCCAATAGCCGAACACGTCGCCGTTAAACTCGTTGCCACCCGACTTGGTGATCACGTTGACCAGCCCGCCGATGGCCCGGCCGTACTCGGCGCCGTAGCCGGCGGTCTTCACCTGGACCTCCTGGATGAACTCGAAGTTGAGCCTCTTGCCCTGGGTGCCAAACTCGATACCGGTGGTGTTCACGCCGTCGATATAAAAGGCGTTTTCAGCGCCGGTGGAGCCGTAGAAGGTCACGTTGTCGCAGACCTCGGGCGCGATGAACGGGCTTCCGGTGCAGGCATCGGTCTGGGCTCCGGGCGCGACCCTGGCCACTGCGAAGGCGTCGCGATCGGTGGCAATGTCGAGAAACGTCGCCGCGGACAGGTTGAGGCCGAGCTCGGTGGAGCTGGTATCGACGACCGGCGGATGGGAGAGGACCTCTACCGCCTCAGTGAAGACCGAGGTCATGTGCACTTCGAGGCGAGCCGTGCCGCCTATCGGCACAGCCACCGCCTCCTGCTCGATGGCCTGAAAGCCTTCGAGGGCGAAAGTCACTTTGAAAGAGCCCGGAGGTAGCGCCAGGAAGCGAAAGCCACCGCGCGCGTCGGTGAGTTCGATCCTTTTACCCTGCAACACGGACGATCGCACCTCGACCGTCACACCCGGCAGCGGCCCACCGGCATCGTCGACTACCGCGCCCTGGATGTCGCCACGAGTCGACTGGGCAAAGGCGGTGGGAGCCAGCAACAGAGTCGCGAGAATTGTCGGACGCCACGCCTTGCCCAGGACTGACCTCCTCATCCGTGGCCGAGCGCAGTCCGACTGGGTTGAACAGTGGATTCGCTTTCGGTCTTTCATCACTGGAACGCGAGTCGATCCGGTCTTGCTCATAGCTGTCCACCCTTTCTGCTCGTGCAGCGGCCTCGCAGTGGCGATTCAGCCTGCAGATGGAGACACCCACCTCGCCGACCCTTCGGCAGCTCGGCGCTTGCAGGATTCTTCGTGTTCATACGAACAGCTCTGCGAGAAGGAAGCGAGAACTCGTGGCTTTGCGGCCCTAGCCTTCGCTATGTGTTTCTTTGTCGCGATCCTCGGTGATGAGTATACCGTCCTATCCGAAAACTCGGCCGACGAGCGTTCGCATCGCTTGCCTGGAAGGATCCCCCTACTCGATATAGCCGAGCGGCTCGTCCAGGTGGAGGCCCTGCACGACGGAGCTCATCTGGACCTCGAACCGGCGATGTACGTGGCCAGCAGCAGAAGGACTAGAACCCCATCGCGAGCGTCAGGGCTCCCTCGCGGGCGCGCACTTCGGGGAAAACCCCGAGGAAGCGCTAGAGGAAATTGGGTCGCGCGCACTCTTGACTCAAACTGGTTGGAGTCTACTTTAGTCAGTCGCGCGCGATCCGTTCGAACGTCTGCGCCCGGTATCAACTGTTAAGCTGACCGTGAAAGCAGGAGAGTGGGGAGAGTCGTTTATGGACAACACCTTCGTCCTTGATGTCACCGGCCGAGTGACGATTGAGCATGATGCACAGTTGCGCGAAGCCATCCGCGAGGCCGCCGAGTCGGGGGCGCGAAACGTTTTGCTCAACATGAAAGGTGTCACCAAGCTCGATTCCTCCGGGATCGGTGATCTGGTGGCGGCGCAAATGGCGATGAGCGAGCGGGGCGGTCGACTTCTGCTTGTCGGACTGTCCGAGAAGCTCGCCAGGGTGCTTCAGATCACCAACCTCCTTGGAGTTCTAGAACTCTACGACCAGATGGACTCGGCTCTGGCGACGCTAGAGAAACAGTGACGGCCGGAGCGTTTCTCGGGCGACGGGCCTCTCTCGGCACGTCAAACAACCCGTTCGCAGGAGGGAGCCCGGTCCGGCGGTGCCTCGGCGCCTGTCTCGTCCTTCAGGCTGCTGCCTTCGGACTCTTTGCCGCGGGGTCTGAGCAGTCAGCCGTCTGGGTGTGGTCAGCGGTTCCCCGAGTGGTCGCCGTCGGGGATCTTCACGGCAACCACGACAAGCTGATTCGACTTCTCACCGCCGCCCACGTGATCGACGCGGATCTGCGTTGGAGCGGGGGAGAGGATCATCTGGTCGTCGCCGGCGATTTCCTGGATCGCGGAGCCGAAGACCGGCAGTTGATGGATCTTCTGCGCCGGCTCGAACGGGAAAGCGTCGCCGCCGGCGGCAGGGTGCACGTGCTTCTCGGCAACCACGAAGTGATGAACTTGTTTCGGGACACCCGCTATGTCAGCGCGGCAGCGCACCGGCACTTTGCCGGCGAAGAAACCAAGAGCGAACGCAGGACGGCTCTGGGAGAATTCGCCGCTCTCGAGCGTAGCTTGCGGAGAAGGGGCATGCTCCGAGACTTCAACAAGGAATATCCACCGGGCTTCTTCGGAAGGCAGAAGAGTTTCAATCCGGAAGGCGAATACGGGGGTTGGCTGCTGCGTTTGCCGACGATCGTCAAGATCAACGAGGTTGTGTACGTCCACGGCGGTTTGAGCGAGGAGTTCGCGGCGCTTGGGGTCGACGGCATCAACCGCCTGATCACGGACGTGATAGTCCGCTATCTAGAGTTCCGCCAGGTTCTTGAGCGCGACGGCGCGATCTCTCGAGTCATGGATTCCACCCAGATCAACGAGGCAGCGAGCCGAGTTCTTGAGAGGCGGAGACGCAACCACTCGTCCGACTTACGCGAGGCCGCCAAGGGACTTCTGGCAGCGGCGGCGGATCCTGTTCTGGGGAATCAGGGTCCCCTCTGGTACCGCGGAAACGCCCTTCAGGATGAGCGGCTCGAGCGCTACACGGTCGAACGCTCGCTCGAGCTTCTTGGGGCCAAGGCCATAGTCGTCGCTCATAGCCAGACCTCCAACCGCCGGATCACTTCCCGGTTTCACGGACGGCTTTTGCGAATCGACCATGGAATCGATGGGAGCGAAACACCTCTGGCGCTGATCGCCGAACAAGGGGAGATTCTGGCGTTCGACTCGTCGACTTTGCAAACCAGCGAGCCGTTGAGGGAGTTGCCGCCCGGGCAGCTACGCAACTCCGGTGCTGCCGAGCTCTCCGACGAAGAGATTGAGCGACTCCTCTCCAAGTCGCCGGTCGTCGCGTCC
>JAOTZA010000170.1 GCA_029861655.1 Acidobacteriota bacterium
TCGAGCTGGACGGAGCCTGGCAGCCGCTTCTCAAGGTTTCGGAGAGTCCCTCGAAGACCGTCAACCCCGGCGCCAAGAAAGCCTGGCGGGTGTACGACAATCGCGATACTGCAACCGTCGATGTATTGACCGCGGGATCAGAAGACATTCGCGGCGGCGCGCGGCTCGAGCTGCATCACCCGGTGCGAAAGGACCTCCGGCGGACCATCGAGGGTCAAGAAATCTCCAGGGTCGAACCCCTGTTGGTCGAAACCTTGATCGACGGGATTCGAGCCGGCGAGCAGCCGACGATCGGAGAAATGCGCGAGCACCGCCGGAGAGACCTGAGCCACCTGGATCCGGGGGTGAAACGACTGGTCAACCCACACGTGTACCACGTGTCTCTGAGTCGCAGTCTCTGGAACCTCAAGGAACGGCTGGTCGAAGAAGCCAAAGCCGGTTGACGGTTTTCTCACCGCTCGTCGCGGTTTCTCTAGCTCGCGGCCTCAAGCGCGTAGAACGTGAGGACGCTCTCGCCGTAAGCGCGCCGGTCATGGGCGCGGAGCCCGGGTACTGCCTGCGGGACTTCTTGCCGGGCACTGTGCTCCACTGCTATCGCGGCATTTTCCCCGAGAAGAGGCGGCAGCCGGACCAAAAGCTCCTCCCACTCCTGGAAAGCGTAGGGTGGGTCGGCGAAAACCAGATCCACGAGGCCACCGCCCAGCAAATCGCGCGTCAGCCGTTCCGGAAGGGTCGCCCGAACCCACTGCACGCTCTCGTCGACGAACCTGCAGTTCTCTGCCAGATCACGGAGAACCCTGCCTGATCTCTCGACCAGGACCGACTCCGCAGCGCCCCGAGATAGAGCCTCCACACCCACCGCTCCACTGCCGGCGAAGAGATCTAGAAAACGCGCACTCTCGAGCCGATCTGACCAGATCGAAAACAGTGCCTCCCTCACACGGGCCTCCGTGGGTCTTACCCCAGCCGGCACGCGTAGACGGCGACCTCGGTAGATGCCGCCGCTGATCTTCACGGTCGCCGGCGAACAAGACCGATGAACTCTTGCGTCATCTCGTCTTTCGCTACATACAAGGTCAACGGTTGCTCGATTCCCTGGATCTCCACCCCACGGCCGTCGACCGTGAACCGTCGCACCTCGAACTCGGATCCGTCAGCTCGCAGGATCACGTCGCCCACCTGGGGCTGGTAACCCACCGGAAAACCACCGGTCACCTCCCGGAGTTCGACCTCCTGAAACAGCGCGTCGCCGATCGCCACCAACCGGGAAAGCCCAAGCGGCAACGCATCAACCCTGGAAAACCGGAAAGAACGCACCGGGTTCGGATCGACATCGACCGTCAACTCACATTGCTCGATCCATTCCCCCGCTGGGCCCTTTCGCGGTGTCGGGCTCACAGCAACCGTCTCCTTTGCCAGACTTTCTTTATAGCTCTCGAGCTCAACGGGCTGCAGATCGGCAAGATGGAGCGTCCTCTCTCCCCCCTCTACTCTTCTCAACCGCAGCGTCCCGTTGCCAAAGAGGGTCAGCTCTCGCTCGGCCAGAAGGCTCGAGCAGCGGACCACGAGCATCTCGTGGCCACGCGGATCTCGCCTCTTGGGTTCGGGTTGCGGCGCCGGGCGGACCTGCCCAAGGGCCGGCAGAGCGGTAACGAGGAAGACCGTCAGGGCCAAAGACACCGGAGACGAGATTGGTTTGCGGTACATGAGGGTCAACCTACGGCGCTCAATTCTATCTACCGGCGCCGGTATCGGCCCCCGCCAACAAGACCTTGCGGTCCGAGCGGGACAAGGCCAGCCGATCGCCGAGCTCCGACTTCGCTCCGCGGTCAAGCTCTTCCGCCCAGATGGCGAGACACATCGCTGGTGACGCCGCATCGGCGGCAGCGAGCCGATCCAGGACGTCGTCGTCCGCTGCAAGAGCGGAATGAAGACCCTTCTCCAGCCCCAGATCTCGCAGGAGCGAGACAGCCGCCCGGGCGGTCTCGCCGCCGCGCAAAGCCATCTCGAGCTCGCGCCAAATGCGGAAGCCACTCACCTTCCCGAGCGCGGCTAGGGTCTCCTGCTCGCAGGCAAGCTCACGCGTCCTCTTCTCGAACATCAAGCCCAGTTCTGATGAGAACCGGACGCCGCGGAGGACTCTGGTGGGGTCGTCGCGGAACGAGGCCGAGTGCAGAACCCGCAGCAACCCGGCTTCTAGGTCCAAGCGTCCTCGATGAGGATCGATCAACTCGGCTCCGGGCTCGACCAGCGAAACAGCCATCGTGTTGACCGTGAAGTCCCGACGGGCCAGATCCTCGAAGAGGCTGCCGGGCCGGGTGCTGGGTAAACTGCCTGGGAAGAGATACTCCTCGGCGCGGGATCCCACCAGGTCCAGACGGAATCCCGCGGGAGTGAAGATCTTCGCCGTACGAAACACCGGGTAGGTTGTGAACACAACTCCCAACCGCTCGGCTAGACAGCCGGAGAGAACCTCGACATCGCCCGTCGTCACGAGATCGATATCGGTCGAGCGTCTTCCAGCCAGCAGATCCCTGACCAGCCCACCGACCAGATATACATCACAACGGACCGATCGAGCACACGCGCGAACAACTTCCAACTCTTCCGCGAGGGGGGTGCCCTCTATCTCCGCGGTGAGAGCCTGAAGAGTAGGTTTGTTCAATTGAGCGGCGCTTCGTGAAAGCGCTTGCGTACCCGCCCCTCGCCAACGATCGCTTCGAGACTCGTGACGAGGTCGTCGTCGACGGCCACGCGAAACCGGTCTTCCGGAGTGATCTCGAAACTGTGCTCCTCAAGATCCAGTCGCAGCCGGACCGGCACATCGCCATGGTGTTCGACAAGGCAGTCCCGCAATGCCATCATCGCGGTGTCCGGGAGCACGGTTTCGAGAATCAGATCTAGCGCCTCGAGCGGGCGCCGGTCGGCATCTTCGAGGAGCACGATCTCCTCCGCCGTCATTTCGGGTTCGCTGCCCCGATCGCGCACGATCCCTTTCACCAGAACGACGGTTTCCTCTTGAAGCAGGTGGTCGAAACGAGCCATGTTGTCGGCAAACACAGCCACCGGGATACGTCCTTCCAGGTCCTCGAGGGTAAACCGTCCCATGTAGCGGCCCGCATTGCGGCCGTTCTTGATCTTGGTGCGACGAACCGAACTTACGAGGCCTCCCAGGGTTATCGGTCCCTCGACCCCATCCAGGGCCGCCGGGCTCGTGTGAGTCGTCAGCCGCGAGAGTTCCTCACGATACTCGTCGAGCGGGTTGCCCGTGAGATAGAAACTCAGGGCTTCCTTCTCGTAACGCAGGCGGTCGGCGTCGCTCCACGGCGACAGACTGGTATCGGGTTCCGGTTCGGGGAGCGCCTCGGCGGAGAAAAGGGCTCCCTGCCCTTCCTCGGCGTCACGGCGGCGAGTCTGGGCGAAGTCCAGCAAGGTGTCGAGAGACTCGGAAAGCGCTCTTCGGTGGGCGCCTAGACCATCGAAACAGCCCGCCTTGACCATGCACTCGAAGACCTTATGGTTGACCGCGCGATGGTCCACCTCACGAGCAAACTCCACAAAGCTCGAAAAGCGGGCGCACGAACGACGGGTCTCCAGAATCGCCTCGACGGCCGAGGAACCCACTCCCTTGATGGCGCCCAGCCCAAACCGGATGCTCTCGCCCGCTACTGTGAACGTCCAGTTACTCTCGTTGACATCCGGTGGCAGCACCGGGATCCCCATAGCGCGGCACTCGCGGATGTATTTGGCGACGTTGTCCTTGGATGACATCTCCGAGCTCAGCATGGCGGCCATGAATGCGACCGGATAATGCGCCTTTAAAAAGGCGGTCTTGTAGGCGAGCATCGCGTAGGCAACGCTGTGGCTCTTGTTGAACCCGTACCCGGCAAAGGGCTCGATGTACTCCCAGACCTCCTCCGCCTTGCGTTTCGCAAAGCCACGAGTGACGGCACCATCGACGAATTTCTGCTTCTGCTGCTGCATGACCTCGGGCTTCTTCTTGCCCATCGCCTTGCGCAGTATGTCGGCTTCTCCCATCGTGAAGCCGCCGATCTCTACTGCGATCTGCATCACCTGCTCCTGGTAAGCGATGACGCCGTAGGTCTCCGCGAGAATCGGCTCGGTTTCCTTCAGCACGTACCGGACCTTGCGTCTTCCCTTTTTGCGCAGGATGTACTCATCCACCATGCCGACCGAGAGCGCACCCGGCCGGTAGAGGGCGTTAAAGGCCACCAGATCCTCGAACTGTGATGGTTGTGCTCGTCGTAGCAGGTCCTTCATGCCACGCGACTCGAATTGGAAGATACCGTCCGTCTGCCCGTCACAGAACAGTCGAAACGTCTCGGGGTCATCCAGCGGTATCTCATCGAGATCGAGTGCCACACCGAGATGGGCAAGACTCCGCTGAGTGTCGTCGATGACGGTCAACGTCCGCAGACCGAGGAAATCCATCTTGAGAAGCCCGAGCTTCTCGATCACGTTCATGTCCCACTGGGTGACGACTTCGTCCTTGCTGGTCTTGGCAAGCGGCACGAGATCTTCCGTTGGACACGGCGTGATGACCACGCCGGCGGCATGAAGCGAGGCATGTCGGGTCAGCCCCTCGAGCCGCTCTCCCACTCGGACGATCTCTCCGACCTCGTGGTCGTTCTCCGCCTCGCTCTTTAGAGCGTCCACCTCCTTTACCGCCTGACTCAGGGACCGCGTCATATCCGGCACCAGTTTGGCGATACGATCGATCTTCGAGTACGGCACACCCATGACGCGGCCGACATCGCGGATGACCGCCTTGGCCGCGAGAGTTCCGAAAGTGATGATCTGGGCCACATGATCGCGGCCGAACTTGTCGCTTACGTACTGAATCACCTCGCCTCGCCGGCGCATGCAGAAGTCGATGTCGATATCGGGCAGGCTGACCCGCTCGGGGTTGAGGAAGCGCTCGAACAGCAAACCGTATTGGAGCGGGTCGATATCCGTTATCCGGAGGGCGTACGCCACCAGTGAACCGGCGGCCGATCCTCGACCGGGTCCCACCGGGATCTGCTGATCCCGAGCAAAACGGATGAAATCCCAGACGGTCATGAAGTAGCCGGGGAAACCCATGGTCTTGATGATGCCGATCTCGGTCTCCAACCTCTCTTTGTAGAGCTCGGCCGAGAACTGCTCGAGTACACCCGCACGGCGCCTGCCGAGCTCTCGGAGACGCTCTTCCAACCCGTCTCGGACAGTTCTCTCGAAATACGATTCGAGTGTCTCGCCCTCCGGCACTGGAAACTCGGGAAGGTGAAAGGTGCCGGTGGGGATCTCGAGATTGCACCGCTCCGCGATCGCTACCGTGTTCTCGACCGCCTCCCCGTCCTGCGGGAAAAGCCGGTGCATCTCATCGGCGGTCTTGAGATAGAACTGGTCGCTCGCGTACTTCAGCCGATCGGTGTCGGAAAGCGTCCGCTGGGTGCCGATGCAGAGCAAAACGTCGTGGGCAAAGGAGTCGTCCTGCGCGAGGTAGTGACAGTCATTGGTCGCCACCAGGGGTATTCCGGTGCGTCTTGAGATCCGCCGTAGCACGTCGTTGGCGCTGCGCTGGTCCTCGATGCCGTGATCCTGTAGCTCGAGATAGTAGTTGCCGCTGCCCAGGATCTCCTCGAACTCGCGGGCGGTGGCCTCGGCCTCATCCTCCCGACCACCAAGGACCTTTTCGATCACTTCTCCCTGGAGACACGCGGACAGCCCGATCAGACCTTCGGAATGCGAACGCAACAGGTCCTTGTCGATTCGCGGCTTGTAATAGAACCCTTCGAGATAGGACCTCGATGTCAGCTTGATCAGGTTCTTGTAGCCGGTTTCGTTGCGCGCCAGGAGCACCAGATGGTTGTTACGGCCCTTTGAGCGGTCTCTCTCGGTGTGGCTCCCCTTGGCCACATAGGCTTCGATCCCGAGAATCGGCTTGATCCCAATGTCGCGGGCTCGCTGGTAGAAGTCGATGGCGCCAAAGAGATTACCGTGGTCGGTGATGGCGACCGCCGGCATCTCGGCGTCCTTGGCGGCCTGGAGAACGTCATCGAGACGGTTGGCACCGTCCAGAAGGCTGTACTGGGTGTGGAGGTGGAGGTGGGCGAAAGACGACATCGGACGCCTCTTTTCTACCACGGCCGCCGGCAACGGCGCCGGGCGCTCAATCCGAGTCGGATTGGATCTCAGTCTCCGTCTCGAGAACGCCCCCGGGTCCCTCCTCCGCGGGTCGCCGATAGATGGCCGACTGTTTGTAAATCTCGATCCAATGCCGGGCAAAAACCTGTATCGCCGCCGCTACCGGGACGGCAAGTAGCATTCCGAAAAAGCCAAATAGACTGCCGCCGGCGATAATCGCCAACAGCACCCAGACGGGATGGAGATTGACGCTCTTGGACAGGATTCGGGGCGACAGAATCGTTCCTTCCAAAAGTTGAGCGCCGCCGAACACAGCGACGACACCAAGGAGCACCAGCCAGCTCTGATGTTCCACCCAGGCCAGAATCAGTGCGGGCGCCAGGCCGACGATCAGGGCCATATACGGGATCATGTTGGCGAGACCCGCAATCAGGCCGATGGCCAGACCCAGGGGAACATCCAGGATTAGAAGCCCGGTCGCGTTGATCGCCGCCAGGATCAAGGCAATCGTCAATTGACCGCGCAAGAAGCTCGAAACTGCCTGGTCCACTTCTCTCACTCGCGCCAGCGAGATCTCGCGATACGGCATCGGGATGAGCGAGGAGATCCCACTCTTTACCTTGGGGAAGTCGACCAGGAGGTAGAAGGCGAAAACGGGAACGAAAATCAGATTGAGGAGCAACAGCAAGAAGTCGAAAATGTTGCTGAAGAGCGTCTTTGTCCAGCGTCCCAACGAGCCCGCCACCTGTGGCAGGTTCTCCCGCAAACCCTGGACGACACGCTCTTGC
>JAOTZA010000171.1 GCA_029861655.1 Acidobacteriota bacterium
TCTCGAAGCAGCCCGGGCGGAGCAGAACCGTGCCTGTCTCGCGGCGGATCGAGCCAAGCGAGAATCCGAACGCATGTCCCGCCTGGCAGAAGATCAGATCGTCTCGGTGGATCTTCTGGATTCCGCCGAAAGCGCCTATGCCACAGCCGCTGCCGCTTGTGAGTCCTCGAAGGCGCAGACGGCGCGAGCCAGGGCAGCTCTCGATCTGGCAAGAACCCAAATCGCGAAGACGGTGCTCAAGGCGCCGTTTGGCGGCATCGTCGCGGACCTCCAGGTGGAGCTCGGCGAATGGACGACGCCTTCGCCACCCGCCATGCCGGTACCGCCCGTGATCGATCTCCTGGATCCGGGCTCGGTCTACATTTCGGCACCGATGGACGAAGTGGACTCGGCCAAGGTCCAGGTCGGCCAGCCGGCTCGCGTCACCGTGGACTCGCACCGCGATCGCGAGTTTATGGGCAAGGTGGTGCGCCTCGCACCGTTTGTCCTGGACTTGCAGGAGCAGAACCGTACGCTCGAGATCGAGGTCGACCTGGACGACCAGGAGTTCGCCTCGACTCTTCTCCCGGGCACTTCGGCGGATGTCGAGATCATCCTCGCCGCGGATGACGATGTGCTGCGGATTCCCACCGGCGCCCTGATCGAGGGGGGCAAGGTCCTGGTGCTCGAGGCCGGTCTGCTCGAAGAGCGCAAGCTCGAGGTCGGCCGCCGCAACTGGAACTTCACCGAGGTCGTGGAAGGAGTCGCCGCAGGCGACAAGGTCGTGGTGTCGCTCGACAGCGAGGAGATTCGAGACGGCGCCGAGGCGGTGGTTGCCCGGGATGAAGACGCCGAAAACGCCGAGCAAGCCGCTGATTAGGAAACGGGTGGAGTCTTCCGAACCGTGGGCGAGCCTGCAACAGACCTAATGCCTCAAGTAGCCGACGAGCCACGGATCCGGCTCACCGGGATCACCCGCACCTTCGAAGTTGGCGGCACCGAGGTGCGAGCCTTGGTAAACGTGGACGAGGAGATCCGCAGCGGCGAGCACGTTGCCATCATGGGCCCCTCGGGCTCGGGCAAATCGACGCTGTTGAACGTCCTGGGCTGTCTCGACAAGCCGACCTCCGGCAGCTACTTTCTGGACGGTCGCGAGGTGGGATCCCTCGAATCGGCCGAGCTCACCCAAGTACGCCGACACAAGATCGGGTTCGTATTCCAGTTCTTTCACTTGATTCCGCGTCTGAGTGCGGTCGAGAACGTGGAACTGCCGATGCTGTTCGCCGGTGTTCCCAAAAAGGAACGCCGCGAACGGGCCTCGACCGCGCTCGCGGCGGTGGGTCTCGCCGATCGCGTGACCCATCTGCCCGAGCAGCTCTCTGGCGGCGAGCGCCAGCGCACAGCCCTGGCCCGGGCCACCATTCTCGAGCCATCGATTCTCCTGGCCGACGAGCCCACTGGAAACCTCGACTCATCTTCCGGCCGCGTAGTCCTGGACATCCTCGACCGACTGAATGACGAAGGGTTGACGCTGCTGGTGGTCACCCACGATCCCAAGGTGGCGCACCGAGCCGATCGTGTGATCGTCCTCGTCGACGGTAAGGTGGTCAAACGGGTTCCCGGCGACCGGGTGGTCGAGGTGATGGCGCTCCTGGCCGAAGAAGAGCCCGAAGCATTGGAGCCAGGGGAGCCAGGGGAGCCAGGGGAAGGCACAAAGACGGGGGAGTGACTCGATGGCCGCAAAACTCAGTCCCGGCGACCTCCTGCGCTTCTCTACCACCAGTCTTCGAGGCCACGGTCTGCGTACTGGGCTGAGTCTTTTGGGAGTGGTGATCGGGGTGATGGCGGTGGTGATCCTGACCGCACTGGGCGATGGAGCGCGGACCTACGTGGTCGATCAGTTTGCCAGCCTTGGGACAAACCTCCTGATCGTGCTGCCGGGCAAGACCGAGACCTCAGGCTCGATGGGGATGGGTGGGGTGCCCAACGATTTGACCCTCGAAGATGCGCAAACCGTCGAGCGATCGATTCTGGAGGTGAGCCGGGTGGCTCCGGTGGTGATGGGCACCGAGGAACTGGCCTATGGTGAGCGACGGCGGCAGCTGGCCGTGGTCGGGACAACCCGGAAGTACGCCGAAGCGAGAGATCTCAAGATCGCCAGGGGCGATTTCCTTCCCGCCGGCGACATGTTTCGCGGCTCGTCGGTAGTGGTTCTGGGAGCGCAGGCGGCTCGCGAGATCTTTGATGAGGCCGATCCCGTAGGAGAGATCGTACGGGTCGGCGGCTGGCGCATGCGAGTCATCGGCGTGATGGCCACGCAGGGCACCAAACTCGGGATCAACTTCGACGACATCGCCATCATCCCGATCACGACCGGCATGCAGATGCTCAACCGCACGTCGCTCTTCCGTATGGTGATTCAGGTGCAGGCGTACGCGGATATCGATTCCGCCAAGGACAAGGTGATCGCGCTCATCGAGGAGCGCCACGAGGAAGAGGATTTCACGGTCCTGACCCAGGACTCGATGATGTCGACCTTTGCCTCGATTCTCGACACCCTGACCCTGGTGGTGGCGGCGATCGCGGCAATTTCCTTGACCGTCGCCGGGATCGGCATCATGAACGTGATGCTGGTGTCGGTGTCGGAGCGCACCCGCGAGATCGGTTTGCTGAAAGCCGTGGGTGCCTCGAGCGGTCAGATCCTGACCGCCTTTCTGACCGAAGCGGTCTTTATCTCGGCAAGCGGCGGGTTGCTGGGGCTTGCCCTGGGCTGGACGGCGGTCAAGATTCTGGTGGTCTTCTTTCCGGCACTCCCAGCCAGCCCACCGACGTGGGCGGTGACCGCGGCCCTCGGTCTCTCGATCGCGGTTGGAGGGATCTTTGGCCTCCTACCTGCGCGCCGGGCGACTCAGCTCGATCCTGTCGCGGCCCTCGGTCAGAGGTAGCAAGAAAAACGAGGAGAACCTCCGCCCCATCGCGCAACTTGTCAGAGCTCACGCCGTAGCCAGAAGCATGACCGAACTGATCAAGCTCGCCCTCCGCGCCATTGTCAGCCACCGGTTGCGCTCGGTGCTGTCGATGCTTGGGATCGCCATCGGCATCACCTCGGTGATCCTCTTGACCTCGCTCGGCGAGGGCACCCGGCGTTACATCGTCAACGAGTTCGCCCAGTTCGGTACCAACATCCTGGCGATCAACCCGGGTAAGGCCGAGACCGCAGGGGTGCCGGGGATGTTCGGCGGCACCACCCACAAGCTGACGATCGACGACGCCGAGGCCCTGCGGCGGCTGCCAGAGGTCGAGGACGTCGCGCCGCTGGCGTTTGCGGTCGCCCGGGTCGAAGGAAACGGCCGCGGAAGAAGCGTGATCATCTACGGAACGACCCCGGACGTCACCGAGGTGTGGAAGTGGGGTCCCCGGGTGGGCTCCTTCTGGCCCCCGGGAGACCCCCGCCGCGGCTCGCAGGAGGTGGTGCTCGGTACCAAGGTCAAGGCGGAGCTTTTCGGCGATCAGAGCCCGCTCGGCAAATTCGTCAAGATCGCCAACTCTCGCTTTCGGGTGATCGGGGTGATGGAAGCCAAGGGGCAAATGCTGGGGTTCGACCTGGATGACTCGGTGTTCATCCCGGTGGCGACCGCAATGAGGATCTTCAATCTGGACGAGTTGACCGAGATCGACCTGAATTTCTTCGCCGGGATCCCGGTGAGCAGGGTGGAAGAGAGCGTTCAGGCCCTCCTGACCGAACGGCACGACGGCAACGATGACGTCACCTTGACCTCGCAGGAGCAGATGCTCGACGTCTTTGGCAACATTATGAACATCGTCACCCTGGCGGTGGGGGCGATCGCCGGTGTGTCCCTGGTGGTCGGAGCCATCGGAATCTTGACCATGATGTGGATCGCGGTGGGTGAACGCACCAACGAGATCGGATTGATCCGATCGATTGGGGCTACGAAGAAACAGGTGCAGATGGTCTTCTTGACCGAAGCGGCGGCGCTCGCAGCGCTCGGTGGGATCTTCGGGGTGCTGGCCGGCCTCGGCCTCTGTGCGTTGGCTCGGACGGCCGTGCCGGGTCTGCCGGTTCACACGCCACCCGAGTTTGTGGTGCTCGCCATCGCGGTGAGCCTGGGCACGGGAATGGTCTCGGGCGTGCTACCCGCCCGGCGCGCAGCGGGATTGGATCCGGTGGAAGCCCTCCGGGCCGAGTAGGCGTATCCCACGCATGTGGCGGCCGACCTCTTCGTCGGCGATTGGCCGATGGATGGAGCATTCATTTCCCGGTTCGGTGGAAGACGGCCGAGACAGCGCTCGGCCGCTACAACCATTCGCGCGAACACAACCGCGAAGACGGCCGAGACAGGGCTCGGCCGCTACAACCATTCGCGCGAACACAACCGCGAAGACGGCCGAGACAGAACTCGGCCGCTACAGCCACTCGCCAGCCACTAGCCGGCTTCGTCAGCCGTATCGGGTGACTTTCGCGGCACGAGCGCCGCCGCGCCCACTCCCAGCAGATACAAGAGAATCGTGGGGAGGGCGAAGATACAGAGGTTGACGACGTCGGGGGTGGGTGTAATTACCGCCGCCATCACAAAGATGATGAGCACCGCCCAACGAAAGTGACGGATTAGAAACCGCGGCGTCACCACGCCGATCTGAGCTAGAAAAAAGATCACGATCGGAAGCTCGAACATCAGACCCAGCCCCAGAATCACCAGCAATAGAAACCCGAAGTAGCGATCGACGGTGATCTGGGGGTCGAAGGCCGCCCCCATGCCAATCAGGAAGTCGACAGCGAACGGAAACGCAACGTAGTAGGCAAAGGCGCCGCCGGCAAGAAAGAAAAGCGATCCAAGAAAGACGAACGGAAGCGCATAGAAGCGCTCACGACGGTACAGACCCGGCGAGACAAAGCGCCAGAACTGGTAGAGCACGATCGGCGAAGCGATGAACAGGCCCACCAGCGCGGCGACCTTGACGTAGAGGATGAACACATCGGTAACACCAAGAAAGACGAGCGGTTCGTCGGTGACCGCATAGATCGGTCGGGCAAGAAAGTTCGCGATCCTCTCGACGAAAACCCAACAAACAGCAAACGTCACGGCCAGCGCCAGGAGCACCTTGACCAGCCGCGAGCGCAATTCCTCGAGGTGCTGGATCAGAGTCATCCGGGAGAGGTTCTCGGACTCGCTCATCTCGAAACCCCGGCGCCGACGCTCTCCACCGAGGTCTTACTCGTCCTCCGACGAGGAAGCCGCTTTCCCATCCGTCGCTGGTGGCGAACTGGGCGGCGGATCGTCCGGTGAGAGCAAGTCGGCTCTCAGCTCGTTGTCGACTGTACGCTTGAGGTCGCTGGTGGCGCGGCGGAATTCCCCGAGAGCCTTGCCCAGGGTGCGTCCCATCTGCGGCAGCCTCTTGGGTCCGAACACCAGGAGCGCCAGAACTAAGACAAAGAGGATTTCGGGGAGTCCGATCGAGCCAATCATCGAAGTACCACCCTATCCGAAATGATTGGGGGCGGATGCGGGAATGTCAAGCCGTCACCAAGAGCTCTTTCGACGGCTTGCGGCGGCCCGATCGAATGCCCGGTTGGAAACGGCGCCCGGACAGAATGCCCGGTCCAGAGGCTCCTCAGGGCACGGCGCGCGCTACTCGGACTCCGGTGACCTGGAGGCACGCGCCTCGGTAGACCTCGCGCCGGACATAGCGTGGACTCTCGAGGCTGCTCCATGCGCTCGGTCAAACGTCCCTGGGAGCCTCTGGACCGGGCATCCTCTTTGCTCTTTCCGTTCCCCGGCAGGAACGCTGTGAGCCCGCGAGCGCACAACGCCCGGTGGAGTCAGAAGAGGTCCGCGCGAGCGAACAACGAGGCGCGAGCGAACCCATCCAAGGCTGAGCGGCGAGGGCCAATTCCGGCCGGGCATTCACCAGACTGCATCCCGAGACGGCCGCCCTCGGCAAACAGGCTGCTAGAATCCGCCTCTATGAGAAGGCCCTGGAGAATCGTCGCGATCGCCCTGTTCATGCTCGCCCTCCTTCTTGGGGGTTTTATGGGCGACCGTGTCCTGGCGCTGACGGACGAGGCGCGCGACTGGCTCCGGCTGTACACGGAACTCGTCGATGTAGTCCACGACCGCTACGGCGGCGAGGTCACGTACGCCGATCTCGTGCAGTCCTCGATCAGTGGAATGCTGCGGACGCTGGACCCGCACACCAGCTTTCTGGCACCACGGGCGTACGACACCATGCGCGAGCGCCAGCAGTCGAGCTTTTACGGCCTCGGCATTCTGGTCGGAATGCGCCACGGTCAGCTGACCGTGATCAACCCTCTCGAAGGAACGCCAGCATCGCGGCTGGGGATCCGCGCCGGAGATGTCATCGCCGGAATCGAGGGAGAGACCACCGAAACCATGAGCCTCGATGAAGCAGTGCGGCTTCTCAAGGGACCCAAGGGGACCCAAGTCAACATCACGATCGTGCGCCGAGGTCTGGACATTCCGCTCGAGCTCGCGATTACACGCGACGAGATTCCCCAGAACACGGTGCGCTACACCTTCATGATTACACCCGAAACCGGGTACTTGACCATTTCCGACTTCAACCGGGCGACCGGCAACGAAGTACGCGACGCGCTCGCCGATCTTGAAAGCCAGGGAATGACGAGCCTGATCATCGATCTGCGCGGCAATGGCGGCGGACTCCTCGACCAGGCTATCGAGGTCGCGCAACAGTTCCTTCCCGAAGGTGCCAAGATCGTCGAAACCCGCGGCCGCACCGGTGATTCGTTCCAGGAGTTCAGAGCCGGAAACGGCGACGAGGAGTTGGGTGTTCCCGTCGTCGTCCTGGTCGGCGAAGGGACCGCCTCGGCGGCAGAGATCCTGGCGGGCGCGATTCAAGACCATGACGTCGGGTTGATCGTCGGCACGCCGACCTGGGGAAAAGGACTGGT
>JAOTZA010000172.1 GCA_029861655.1 Acidobacteriota bacterium
TCGAGGCTCTTGCCGAGGCGGGCCTATCGAACCCTGGGTTGGTTGCAGCCGGTATCTCAGAAGCCCTGATCACCACAGCGGCCGGCCTCTTCGTCGCCATTCCCGCTCAGCTGGCCTACAACTTCTTCATGAGCCGCATCAACAAGTTCGTGCGCGACATCGAGACTTCTTCCAATATGTTGATGGAGACCTTTGGCGAGATGGACCGGAAGGGCGTTACTGCCGAGGCAGCAGGGTCGCAAGCGCCGCGCCAGACCTAGAAAGACCGAGAGACACACATGCGGCTGCAAACACGATCGGTACAGAACACAGGCATTCCGACCGCCTCGATGGCGGATATCGCCTTTCTTCTGATCATCTTTTTCATGGTGACCATCTCCTTCGAGGTGGACAAGACGCAGGTCGGCCTACCCAAAACCGAACTGCGGATCGAGATCCCCAAGAAATCCGCTTATGTTTCGGTGACCAAGAACGGCCAAATCCGCGTTTCGGGTGGCGACGAGATCAGCGTTCCGGTGCCCGGGCCGCAGGAGGTTCTCTCCTTCGCGGCCGATGTCGTCCGCCGCGACCCTTCGAAGGCCTTCGTCTTGAAGGCTGACAGGGAAGCCAGCTACCGGCATGTCGACGGCGTCATAGACGCTCTCAAACAGGCAAAGGCCGAAGTCATCTACCTGCTCTCCGACCAGGAGACGGTCGAAAGCGAGGCCGGACAATGAAGATCACCCGATCCAACGTCAGCGATGAGATTCCGACCTCTTCGATGGCGGACATCGCTTTCTTGCTGATCATCTACTTCATGGTCACCACCACCTTTGCGGCGACTCGGGGACTGGACTTCTCGTTGCCCAAGGACGATGACACCCCCCCGATGATCGAGAAGGAAGAGTCGGTCCTGATCGAAATCCAAGCTGGTGGACTCCTGCTGGTCGATCAAAAGGCGATGCCCCTCGAGGACATCCTGGACTACCTCAAACCGAAACTAGAGATCAACCAAACCAAACCGGTGATCATCCGCCCGCAGGAGAACGCCCAGTATGGAGACATGGTCGATGTCTTCGACGAACTCCGGCAAGCCAAAGATAAGATCGGGATCGAGATCAAGAACATCTCCATCCCGACCCAGCGTGAAATCGACATGTTCTGGTTTTGAGGGTAGGCAATGACACAAAGCAAAAAGCCCGTGACACAGACTGAGGCTGACCGCGAAGCGACCGAAGCGGCGGCAGGAGATTTCCTCACCTTCGCCCAGGAAGACGAAGACGACAAGAAACGAACCCGATGGGCCGTCGGCGTGGCGGTGGTGCTCCACATTATCTTTTTCGTCGTACAGATTCCGGAAGCGGTTGCCAAGGCCCGCGAAGCTACCAAGCAGAAGGTCTACGTTGTGCAACAGGTGCGTTTCAAACCACCGCCACCCAAGCAGCAGCAGGAGATCCCAAAGCCCAAGTCGAAGAAAGTTCCGATCCCAGACCCGACGCCGGACGAGCCCGAGCCGATCCGCCTCGAGGACGACATCGAACCCGAACTCGATCTGCCGGACACCGACATCATCTTTGGCATCCCGGACGGTCCGCCGCCGGTGGAGCCCACGGGGCCGATCCGTGTGGGTGGTGATGTAGCTGCACCGAAGAAGATCTCGGCACCGCAGCCTCAATACACCGAGATCGCTCGAAAGGCGCGTATCACCGGCGTAGTGATCGTCGAGGCAATCATCGACAAAACCGGCAGCGTCACCAACGTGAAGATCCTCAAGGGCCTTCCCATGGGTCTCGATCAAGCAGCAGCGGATGCGATCAAGAAGTGGAAGTTCGAGCCGGCTACCCTCAACGGCAAGCCGGTCGCCGTGATCTACAACTTGACCGTCAACTTCCAGCTGCAGTAGCGCGCAGATGTCCTGTCGGGAGGTCGCTCCAGAGGCTGCCTTGTCGGGCAGCCCGCAGCGTGAGGCGGTTTCGCTTTCTGGCGTAGCACCGCAAAGACGGGCAGTTACGACCGAGATTACTGGCACGTCGCTTGCTCTGACAAGGTCTGAAACGGGAGAGCGTGGGCAACGGAAAGGAGATCCTCAATGAAGAAAACAACCCTCTGCACCTTTGCGATCGGGATGATCGCGCTTCTCACGGCCACTCTGGCACAGGCCGGTTGGCCAGAGGGAACGGCCGCCTTCAAGGCCGGAAATCTTTCCGCGGCCGCCACGGAATTCAAAGCCGTTGTTGACGCACAACCGGAGTGGCCGGGCGGGCACTTTATGTATGGCTGGACCTTGTCGCGCCAGAAGAAAACCGACCAGGCGATCGTGCACCTGCGCAAGGCGTACGATCTCGACAAGGCAAACGAGAACTACAAGCTGCGGCTCGGCGAGGCCTATGTAAACGCCCGTCGTTACAGCGACGCGGTCGGGTTTCTGAGCAAGATCAACGCCGCGGGCTTGCCAAAAGACCTGCAAGGTCTCCTGTCGCAGCTCAAGGCCGTGGCCTATAGCAAGAGCGGCCAAACGGGCCGCGCGCTGACTGAGCTAGCCAAAGCCGCACAGGCCAAGCCGAACGATGCGAACCTGCAGTTCCAGTGGGGTGCGATGGCGATGAAGGAAGGCGATATGGCCACCGCCATACGCGCTCTGGAAAAAGCGGCCCAGCTCGACTCGGGTGATATGGAAAAACAGCGTGCGGTGGCTCAGGCTCATCTCAAGGTGGGTCGCACGACCCGAGGAAGCGGCAAGGTGGGCTCGTATCAGAAGGCCGCAGCGGCGGCTCGGAAGGTCGTAGCGCGCGACGCCTCGTTCGACAACCTGATGCTTCTGGGCGGCGCGCAACTCGGCGCCAAGGACTACAACGGCGCCATCTCGACCTTTCAGCAGGCCTCGACCAAGTCGTCTGACTGGCTGCCGCTCTATTACATCGGCCAGGCGCATACCGCCACGGGTGCCCATGGGTCCGCCGAGAACGCCCTCAAGAGCGCTCTCAACAACACAACCGACAGTGATAGCCGAACCAAGGTCTGGAAGCAACTGGGGTTTGTTTACGAAAAGCAGAAGGACTACAGCAAAGCCATCGACGCCTACAACCGGGCCGGAGACAGCGGAGGAGCTACACGAGTAGCCGAAAACCGTGACACCGAGAAGTTCAACCGTGACGTCGAACAAGAGAACCGGCAGATCCGCGAGCTCGAGGAAGAGAAGAGAAAGCTCGAAGAAGAACTCAAGCAGCTCCCGGGCGGCAACAAACCCGGCCGTCCTTGAGCGGGCCACTTCTCGAGCCGACGGCTTGTCCACGGGGATCCCTTTCCGGGGTCCCCGTTTCTTTTTCAAGCCCACTCGAAAACCTGGCCTGACAGGTCAGGCTAGATTTCTCTGCGCAGCGAGAGCAGCGCTCCCAGGAGACCGGCCGCGGCTCCTACGGCGACCACCTGGACGAGCAGACGCCAGGACAGCGGCTCCAGGGCGAAAAGGCCCCCGGCTAGCTGTGCTGGCCCACGCGCCGCTAGCAAGCTGAACGAAAAACCGATAGCCATTGCGGAGAGAATGCCTCCGAGGAGGCCCTGGAGCACCCCCTCGATCACAAAGGGGCCGCGGATATAGAACTCGGTGCCACCGACCAGTCTCTGGACAGCTATCTCACGCCGGTAGACATGGGCGGTAAGCCGGATGACAGTAGCCGTCGTAAAGACCGCGGCGCCCAAGAGGACTACCCCGAGAACCAGACCCAGCAACCGAAGAAGCGAGGCAAAGACATCGACCTGAGCCAGCCAACGCCGGTCGTCGTCAACCATCGCAACCTCGGGAAACTCCGCCAGCTGCTCCAACCAATCCTGCAGTACCGGCGGCTCGACTCTATCGGGCGCCAAGGATATCTCGAGCGAAGGTGGCAAGGCGGCCTCTCCCTGCGAAGCGACGAGATCCGAGATCTCCGGAAAAGTCTCCGAGAAACGATCCGAGGCCTCCGCAGACGAGATCGTCTCGACTCCGATCACCCAGCTCGCGGACTCCACCCGTCGGCGAATCTCCTCCACCCGGACCGCCGTCGTCTCGGCCTCCAGATATGCAACGACCCTCGCCTCGCCGCGCCAGTTTTCGACCGAGCTCGAGATACCGTGCGACAAGATCAGAAACACGCCGCCCACATAAAGGCTGGCGGCAATTGTCACGACTGCCAAGATACTTACCCGCCAACCCCTCACCAAATTGAGGCCTGCCTCTCGAAGAAAGTGGGAGAGCGCCTGGAAAAACGTCATCGGGTGGCGACCGGATCGGGAGGGCCAAGCGCCACAGGAATGTCTTCGGCCGAGATCGGGTCCATTATCCGGTCTTCTACGAGTCGCCCGCTCTCCAACTTCAAGATCCGATCGCGCCCTCTACGCCTCAACGAGGGGTTGTGCGTGGCGAGGATGACGGTCGTGCCCTGGCGGTTGATCTCGAAAAAGAGGCTGATGATGTCGCGCGACAGCTCGGGATCGAGGTTGCCCGTCGGCTCGTCGGCGATCAGGATTTGGGGCCTGCTGATTAGCGCCCGCGCGATCGCCACCCGCTGCTGTTCACCACCCGAGAGCTCGGCCGGGAAAGCATCTTGGAGGTGGTCGAGGCCTACCTTGGCGAGCGCTTCAGCGGCGAGACGCCTTCGTTCGGGACGCCGCTCACCGAGGATACGGGGAAGATACGTTACATTGTCGGACACCGTTCGCCGCTCGATCAGGCTGAACTCCTGAAAGACGACTCCGATCGTGCGGCGAAGAAACGGGACTTTCCGCTTGGGAATCGAACCGACGTTGCGACCATTGACGAGGATCTGCCCCTCACTCGGAGACTCCGCCCGATAGATCAGCTTGAGTAGCGTTGTCTTGCCGGCTCCACTCGGACCGCGTAGGAAGACAAATTGACCGCGGGGTATCTTGAAATTCACGTCGGCCAAAGCCACGCGATCGCCAAAACGTTTGCCGACGTCGAAGAACTGGATCACGGGCCGAGAGTCTATCGTTAGAATCAGACGTGCTCTCGTCCGACAGAAGAAACGACCCCGACAGGAGCGGAGAGCCGTGGAGAGCGCGGCAAGGCGGTGTCGAGGTGCGATTCACCGGCCGCGGGGCTCCCAAGACACCACGTGAGTCCAGACGCGAGGTTCTAGACCGGATTAGCCCGGCGTCCCTCGAACTCGCATGGCTGCGTCAGATTCATTCGAATCGGGTCCTCGAGGCCCAACCCGGCCTGACAGCCGAAGGGGATGCCCTGTGGACCGACCAACGAGGACTGGCACTGTGCATCGCGACCGCCGACTGCGTCCCCATCGTCATTGCGGCCGCCGATCGGGTCGCCACCGTGCACGCCGGCTGGCGCGGGATTATCGCCGGAATCGTGTCCGCGGCGGTTGACGTCTTCCCGGAGCCTGCCCGTCTCACAGCTTGGATCGGACCCGCAATCGGCGCCTGCTGTTACGAGGTAGGGGAAGATGTTGCGACCCGTATCGCCGAGTCGGCTTCACCCAAGGTCATCAACGCCAACACCGGCCACCGCCCGCACGCCGATCTCTCGAAAGCGGTGGAAATCCAGCTCAGCCGCTTGGGTGTCGAGGATATTCGCCGGCTCGGCGAGTGTACGGCTTGCGACTGTGACCGGCTGTGGAGCTACCGACGCGAAGGCCCAGGCGCCGGAAGGAATCTGACCTTCGCCTGGATCAGTGAGTGAGCTGCTCGCAGACTGAGGTTCTCCGGATCAAACCACCGAGCGACTGAAATGTTCAAAGGCCGAGGCGCCGAACTCGAACGCGTGGTTCCCTCTCCCGTGACCGCAGCTGTCCACAGGCAGCGTCGACGTCGTCTCCGCGCCGGCGCCGTACCGTCGTGGTCATCCCTCGGGCCCGGAGCCGATTGCGGAAAGCCTCGACCACCTGCCGCGGCGGTGGTTTCATCCGCTCTCCCAGGACCGGATCCTCGTTGATGGGGATCAGGTTCGCCTTGACGGGCATCCCTGAAAAGACCGACGCGAGACGATCAGCATCCTCGACAGCGTCGTTGAACTCTCGAATCATGACGTACTCGAGTGTAATCCGCCGCGGTCCTTCGAGTGGAAAACGGCGAAGAGCAGCGACCAACTCAGTAAGTGGGTAGATCCGGTTGATCGGCATGATCCGGCTGCGACGTTCGTCGTCGGGGGCGTGGAGTGACACCGCCAGGTTGGGGCGTCGCCGCCAGGCGGCCATCCGCTCGAGCGCCGGTAGGATTCCGACAGTCGAGACCGTGATCCGGCGCCACGAAACATACTCGGTGAGGATCTCGAGCGCAGCCTCCAAGGCCCCCACGTTGAGCAGCGGCTCCCCCATGCCCATGAACACCAGGTTCACCCCGGCCAGGCTCTTGCTTTCCGGCCTGCGCAGCGCCAGAACCTGCCCGACGATCTCACCGGCCGTCAGGTTCCGACCTCCACCCCAATAGCCGGTGACGCAAAACGCGCAGCCAAGAGCACAACCCGCCTGGCTGGACAAACACAAGGTGCGCCGGGAGCCGTCCGGAATGTCGACGGTCTCGATCTTGACCCCATCGCCGAGCGCAAGGAGCACCTTCTCGGTGCCGTCGCTCGACCGGTGGCGCTCGACAATGGGCGGGATGCCGACCCGGAAGCTCTCCCCGAGGCTCCGGCGAAGACCGAGGCTAAGATCCGTCATCGCGTCGAAGTCGACGACACCCTGACGATAGACGTGATCGAAGATCTGATCGGCCCGATATCGCCGGTCGGTGAGACCGGAGATGCGCTCCGTCAACTGAGCCCTCGAAAGCCCCAGAATGTCGACTCGCGTGTCCTCCGAGATCCGGCTGGACGCAGGGGAAGAGAGATCGTTTGTTCCCGGCGTCATCGATACCCCAGCCGGGTCATTATCG
>JAOTZA010000173.1 GCA_029861655.1 Acidobacteriota bacterium
GGAGCCCGTGTATGGCTCGCCTTCGATTTCAGCCGTCGGAGTCGCCTGCCACGAGGCGGGGCACGCCATCCAGCACGCCAAGGGCTACAAGCCTTTGTGGCTTCGCTCGCTCCTGGTACCGACCGCCAACATCGGTTCAAAGCTCGGTTACTGGGTGATGTTTCTCGGTCTGATTTTGATGGGGAGCGTAGGAGCGTTCGGGGTGAAGGTCGTGATAGTGGGTGCGGTTCTATTCTCGGCAGTGCTGCTGTTCCAGCTCGTGACGCTGCCGGTCGAGTTCGATGCTTCGGCGCGCGCCAAGGTTCTGGCGGTCGAGCACGGGATCATCGCGTCACAGGAGCGCGAGGGCGTCGACAAGGTGTTGAATGCCGCCGCTATGACCTATGTGGCTGCCGCGGCCGCGACCTTGATGCAGTTGATCTACTTCCTGATGCGCGCCGGTCTCCTCGGCGGCCGCCGCTAGGGGTACTCGCGTCATCTTGAGTCGGCCGGAGCCAGCCGGCCGTCTTGGGTTGTGACAGCGTTCAGGCCGGCTGGGTGCAGCCCGGTGAACGCCCGACTGGAAACGGCGCTCGCTAGTCAGCTTTGGATGGGTTCGCTCGCGCCTCGGTGTTCGCCCGCGCGGATTTCTTTTGGCCTTCGGCGGCGGTCTTGTGCCCGCGGGCTCACAACGTTCCTGCCGAGCATTCACCGGGCTGCGGTCAACACAGGCCGGGATTCGTGCTTCTTTTGAATCCCCGACATAGGAGGGTAATCCAGCGGCCGGGGTCGATCTGGGAAACCGGCGTGCCGGTTCGTGGGCCCGAGCAACTAGCGGCTCGGTCTGGAGGCTCCACTAGGGGCGTCTGACCGAGCGCATAGAAGGTCAGTTCGAAGTTCTGGTCGATCCGGCGCGAGGGAGGCCGAGGCGCGAGCCTCGAGGTCGCCGGAGTCCGAGTAGCTCGCGCCATCCCCTGCGGAGACTCCGGACCGGCCGCGACGGCGTGGTGCGCCGCTTCCAGCCGGACATTCGACCGGGCTGCTGCGAGCCGGCCGGGAACTGCCCTAGACCGGCTCTCCCAGCAGCGCCTGGAGCTCCTGCGTTTTTGACGCGAGCTCTCCCTGGGTGGACGCCTCGAGGACCAGACGCAGATAGGGCTCGGTGTTCGAGGGCCGAACATTGAACCACCAGTCCTCGTACTGAACCGTTATGCCATCGAGATAATCGATCTCGGCATCCTTGTATTTCTCGGCCAGTTCGCGGATCTTGCCTTCCTTGTCCTCGACTACAAAGTTGATCTCGGGGCTCTTGGCATAGCGCTCCAGCGGTGCGACGATCTCCGACATCTTTGTGCCGCGGTTGCGAAGCAGGTTGATGATCTCGACCACGGCTAGCAAGGCGCCGTCCGCGAAGAAGTTGTCGCGGAAATAGTAGTGCCCCGCCAGCTCGCCGCCGAAGATCCCGTCCTTCTCCCGGAGCGTCGCCTTGATGAACGAATGCCCAACGCGCTCTCGAAACGGGAGGCCGCCCTTTTCCCGGATGTATTCGGGGACGGCGCGCGAGGAACGGAGGTCGAAGAGAACCGCGCGTCCGGGTGTACGCTGTAGAAGCTCACCCGCAATGAGCGCCGTGATGAGATCACTGCCGATGGGTTGTCCTTTCTCATCGACAAATGCGGCGCGGTCGGCGTCGCCGTCAAAGCAGATCCCGAGGTCAGCGCCTTCGGCGACTACCTTGTTGCACAAGTCGTTCAGGTTCTCGAGCTTGAGAGGGTTTGCTTCGTGGTTGGGGAAGGTGCCGTCGAGCTCGAAATAGAGAGGCGACAGGTCGAACTCCATTCGTTCCAGAAGCGGTTGGTAGATCGAGCCCATGCCGTTGGCTGCATCGACGACGATGCGCAGGCGGTCCGCCTCACCCGCGGGCGTCAGATAGGAGAGTGTGTGGTCGCCATAGGCCTCGAAAATGTCGGCGGTCTCGAAGCTTCCCCGTCGATCTCCGTCCGCCAGCTCGCCCGAGGTCACCTTCTGCTCGATCAGGGGGATGCCGTGGTCTCCCGAGACCGGTCTTGCTCCGTGGCGGCTGAACTTGAGACCGTTGTACTGCGCCGGGTTGTGGCTGGCGGTGACCTGGACACCGCCGGCGGCGTCCAGATGCCCGACGGCGAAGTAGTTCATCGGTGTGGTCGCCAACCCGATGTCGATGACATCGAGACCCGATGAGCGGAGCCCCTCGATCAGGGCGGCACACAAAGGCTCGCTGTGAGGTCGCATGTCGCGGCCGACGACGATCTTTCTCGTTCGAGCGAGGACGTCTTCGTCCAGCACATGATGGAACGCGCGTCCGATAGCGAGAGCGGTCTTCTCGTCGAGTTGCGACGGGTAGATCCCGCGTACGTCGTAGGCCTTGAAAATCCCAGCCATCTTCTTCTCCTCTAGGTCTTTCAGACGTCGACTCGTTCGATCGCGAGCCGCAGTTCGAGTTCTTCCAGGGGGCGGCTCTCGAGTGGCCGGTCTCCTGATGCCGATTCGATTTCGACGGCGAGCGTTTCGCCCCCGATCCAGTGACGATGCAGCTCGATCACTGCTTCAACAGCGGGGTCCGCTCGGTAGAAGATACGGATTCGGTCGGCGTAGTCGAGATCGAGGTCTTTGCGGATGGCCTGGATGCGATGGACTACCTCTCGCGCCCTGCCTTCGGAAATGAGCTCGTCGTCGAGTTCGGTCTCGAGGGCTACCAGAAGGTCGCGGTCCCCCTGGGTGGCGGTCCCGGCGCGCTCGACAAGACGGACTTCGAGCTCGTCGGCCGTCAGTCGCACGGGCTCGCCTTCGAGTTCGATCCGGATTTCTCCGTCCGATTCCAAATCTGCCGCCAGCACATCGCCGTCAGCCGCCGCGAGGATTTGTTGCAGCGTCTTCATCTGTTTTCCAAATCGCGGTCCGCATTTTGGAAAGACGGGCCGCACCTCGTGATGTACGAACTGCGAGCGATCTTCGGCCCAAAGAACTTCTCTTACGTTGAGCTCCTCTCGCAGCAGGTCCAAGGACGGACCCACCGCGGTCTCGAGATCCTTGTCGGTCGACACGATAGTGACCGCCGCGAGCGGCTGTCGCGTTTTCAAGTTGTGTTCGTTGCGGGCCGCGTGGCCAAGCCGGACGATCCTCTGCACAGCCGCGATGCCGGCCTCGAGCGCCGCATCCCGGCGGCTGGTGTCACCCTCCGGCCAAGATTCGAGATGCACGCTGTCGGCAGGGGTTTCTCCCGAAACGGCGTCCGAGACCGCTCGCACCAGCCGCTGGTGGAGCACCTCGGCGACAAAAGGCGTGAACGGGGCGATGAGCTTGGAGAGCGTCGTCAGCGCCTCGTAGAGCGTCTGATAGGCGCTTTCTTTGCCGGCGTCACCGACGGCTGCCCAGAACCGATCGCGGCTTCTACGGATGTACCAGTTGGTGAGATCGTCTAGAAAGCGCTCTAATTCGCGAGCCGCGTCGGCGATCCGGTACTCCTCAAGGTACGCGGTAACCTGGCCAACGACCCGATCGAGCCGTATCAGGATCCAGCGGTCGAGCGTGGGTCTGGATGAGAACTCGACGCTCTTTCCACCCGGCTGCCACCCGTCGATGTTGGCGTAGATCGTAAAGAACGAGGCCGCGTTCCAGAGCGGCAGCAGAAACTTCTGCGCCGCCTCGCGCACCAGGCGGGTAGAAAAGCGCTCGCTCAGCTCCGGGTTGGAGATATAGAAGTACCAGCGCAGAGCATCAGCCCCGGTCTTGGTGAGCACTTCCATCGGGTCGACGACGTTGCCCAACCGCTTCGACATCTTGCGGCCCTGTTCGTCGTTGATGTGTCCGAGCACGATGCAGTTTCTGTAGGCGGCTTGGTCGAAGAGTAGGACACCCAGGACATGCAGGGTGTAGAACCAACCTCTCGTCTGGTCGACCGCCTCGGATATGAAATGCGCCGGGAACCCGATCTCGTTCTCGGGGTCAAAACGATCGGAGCCCGTACCGGTGTAGTGGTTCTGTGCAAACGGCATAGCGCCGGAGTCGAACCACGCGTCGATCACGTCGGTGACTCTGCCCATCGTGCCTTTGTTGCAAGCCGAGCAGGTCCACACAAAAGGCTCGTTGTCGTGGTCGCGGTCGACAAACGGTCGATGGGGGTCGAACTGCTCGCGATCGTAGAGATCCGCAGGCGCTGTGCGACCAGCGGCGCGAAAGAGCTCCGCAAACGAGCCGATGACCTCGACTCGCGGACAGCGATCGCACTCCCAAACCGGGAGCGGTGTTCCCCAGTAGCGCTTTCGCGAAAGCGCCCAGTCGACTACATTCTCGAGCCACTTTCCGAATCGTCCCTCACCGACGTGCTCGGGCCGCCAGCTGATGTCCTCGCGGTTGTGCCGGATGAGTGCGTCCTTGCGACGGGTGGTCTTGATGAACCAGCTGCGCGAGGCATAGTAGAGGAGTGGCTGGTCGCAGCGCCAGCAGAACGGATAGTTATGGTGATAGCGATCGGAATGAAGTAAAAGAGCGCGCTGCCGCAGGTCGCGAGTGATGGGGGGGTCGGCCTCCTTGAATGAGAGGCCGGTGAATGGGGCGGTCCCCTCACCCCTGATCCGGCCCTCGCCGTCTACAGTCAAGAGGAGAGGCAGCCCCAGTTTCTTGCCGCTCTCATGGTCGTCTTCTCCGAAAGCGGGCGCCGTATGGACGAGACCTGTACCTTCGGTGGCGGTTACGTAGTCGGCGGTAAAGACGCCCCAACCCTCCCGATCTCCCGGTGGCGGGTCGAATACGGATTTGGGGGGATCCTCACCCGTAGAGGTTGCAAAGGGACGGTCATAGCGCAGGCCGTAGAGTGCGGCGCCGGAGAGCCGTTTCACCACCGGGAGCTCTCGCAGGTCGATTCGCTTGCGCTTGCCGTCCAGATCGACCTCGCGAGGAACCGATGTCTCGAGGTCATCGCCAAAGAGCAAGAGTCGGTTTTCCGGTCCCGGGTCCTCGACGACGCGGTAGACGAGGTCGGTGTGAACGGCGAGACCGGTATGGCCGAGAAGGGTCCAGGGCGTCGTCGTCCAAGCCACGAGATTGAGGTTGTCGGGGACCGTCCACTTGTCCTTGTCGGTGGTCTCGAGATCCTGGCCCGGTCGGACCGGGAAAAGCACCCAGACCGACGGATCGTCAGCATCCTGATAGTTCTGCGCGACTTCGTGGCTCGAGAGGGTAGTGCCGCAGCGGGTGCAGTAGGGCTGGATCTTGTAGCCCTTCTCGAGCAGTCCCTTGTCGAACAGTGTCGCGAGCGCCCACCAGACCGACTCGATGTAGTCGTTTGTGTAGGTGAAGTAAGCCTGCTCGAGGTCCATCCAAAAACCGATCCGCTCGGTCATTTCGCGCCATTGGCGTTCGTACTTGTCGACACTCTCGAGACATGCGCGATTGAACTTCTCGACGCCGTAGCTTTCGATGTCCTTTTTCCCCGAGAAGCCAAGGGCCTTTTCGACCTCGATCTCGACCGGCAGGCCGTGGGTATCCCATCCGGCCTTTCTCATCACGTGAAAGCCCTGCATGGTCTTGAAACGGGGGAACAGGTCTTTGACCGCGCGGGTGACAACGTGCCCGATGTGGGGCTTGTTGTTGGCTGTCGGGGGGCCTTCGTAGAACAGGAAGTCGGGTCCGCCCTCGGTTTGAGCAAGCGATGCGGCGAAGATCCGGTTCTCGTCCCAGAATCGAAGGATCTCGAGTTCGAGGTCCGGGAAGGGGTAACCGCCAGGAAGCGTAGGGAAGGGCCTGTCCGACATGCTATGCGGCGGCGTGCTGAGCGAGAAACCCCTCTAGCTTGCGGCAGAAGCCGGCGGGGGTCTCCATATGAGGGAGGTTGCCGCTGTCATCGAACACTTCGAGCTCGGCTCCCGGAAGCCGCCGCAGCCACAGGTCGGCGGTCTCGACCGGTGGCGACGTAGCGCCGCGGCCCCAGCCCAGCCAGACGGGCGTGTCGAGGCGCGGCAAGGCGTCATCCGAAGTCTGGTTGAGATAGCCGCTCAGAAAGGCCGCTAGTGCCAGATGGGACCCCGGTTGATGACTCGATTGGTAGTGGTGCTCGACCTTGGCGGCGTCTACGCGGTCGGAAGCGACATAGTTGTCACGGCGGAGGTGGCGCCCGATCGAGGCGTGACTCGTATAGAGATTGAGTGCCGAGGCGCCCAGAACCGGGAGACGCAGCACTCGATTGAGCAGCGCGTCTTTGAGGTCGGGCTCCTCACCGTGGAGCTCGATGCCACTCGGCACAACCAGAGCCAGACCCGAAACCGACTCGGGCCGGTCGAGGGCGACTTCGACTGCGTACGCGGCGGAAAGACCGGCGGCGACAATCGCGGTTCGCCGCCGGATCACGTCGTCGGTGAAATCGGTGAGGAGCTGGATGTAGAGCTCCGCGTCGTATTCGATTCGCGGCTTGTCCGACCGGCCCCAGCCGATGAGATCGGGGGCGAAGACCTCGAATTGTGAAGCGAGCATTTCACCCGCGGCTCGCCATTCTTCGCTGTCGTGTCCGGGTCCCAGCGAATGGAGAAGAAGAACTGGAGGTCCTTGGCCGAGCTGTTGAAAGGCCACTTCGCCGAATTTCCAGGCATATCGATGGCTGCGCCCCCAACTCGGAGCCGTGAGACGTTGGTTTCGACGCGCTATGAGAATGTTGACCAGCGCTGGAACGCCAACAGCCGCTGCGCCCAGGACCAGACCTCGAACGAGGCTCTTGCGCCTCCTTCTAGCCTGTTTTTCCTGCTCTCGGCGCGCCGCCATGGGCCGCTGATGATAGCAGCGGTCGCCTTCCGGACCCACCGAGGTTTTCAGGAAGCCCCTGGAGCGGCGG
>JAOTZA010000174.1 GCA_029861655.1 Acidobacteriota bacterium
CCGAGCTCAGATCGCCCGAGCTCCTGTAGCCGAGTCGCAACGTGGCCAGGGCGTCGGTCCTGTTGGTCAGAGCGTCGGCCTCGCGATTGATGCGGCTGAGCACCGAAGCTCCCCCTATTGGCGGCAGGGGTGGCGGAGGGGGCGCGGTCTGCGACCAGACGGCACAGGGAATCAAGGCCACAAGAAACGACATCAGGAATCTGTGGATACGCGGCATATTCGTATTCCTTTCTTGCCGTATGGAAGATGCAAAGATTCTACCAACAGAACACCAGCCATGTAACGATATATTCACAAGCGTGCTGCTGCGTCTGTTCTTCATCTGGACCGCTCTCTGTCTGCGGCTTCTGGGAGCCCGCCGGGTGCGGCATCGCATCGGCGATATCACCCTGCTGACGTACGAGATCGGACGCGCCGGGCGGGAGCCCTGGGTGCTTTTGCACGGTCTCGGCTCGACCTCGCTCTCCTGGTTCAGGCTGCTGACGGCGCTCAGGCGCCGGTGTCACCTGGTCGTACCCGAGATGTCATCCCTCGGGGGCACCCAGGCACCCTGTGGTGGCCTCAATATCTCCGAAGGCGTCTCGGCGATCACTTGGTTGATCGAGAATCGCTTTCCAGGTCGTAGCGTGTCGCTGGCGGGGATCAGTCTCGGGGGCTGGATGGCGACCCGCCTGGCTCTCGCCCGCCCCGATCTCGTCGATAGACTGGTCCTGGTGAGCGCCGGCGGCTACCGCGACCAGGACTGGGACGGGATCCAGGAGATGACGAACGTACGGGATTACGCCGGAGTCGAACGGATGTACGGGGCTCTCTTCCGCCGCACTCCCCTTGCCTTCAAATGGTCGCGCAAGGGGTTTCTCGCCACCTACAACTCGCGCGCCGTGCGGCATGTTCTCGAAACCGCCACCGAGGAAGAAACCTTCGACGCAAGAGAGCTGAGCGGTCTCGAGATGCCGGTGGCACTCATATGGGGAGAACACGACGGCCTTTTTTCTCCCGCGGCGGCGCGCGCGATGGAGGCAGCCATCCCGCGGGCGGAGCTCACCGTGATTCCCGATCGCGGCCACGCCATCCACTGGGAAGCGCCGAAAGAGCTGGTGAACGCGATCCTCGATTTTCGCAATAACACGGCTACCGCCACCGAGTCCGACCGAGACTCGATCGCGGCTGCATAGGGAGGCCCAAATGTCGATACCCGATTTTCTGGTCTGCGTCGAGTGCGAGTCGCCCTGCTACATCTTCGAGTGGAAGGAAGGCGTGTTGACCGAGGCAATCTGCGAGGTCTGTGGTAACGATGATCCCGATTCCTTCGTAACGCCAGACGACTACGACGCTTTGGCCGGCGGGTAGACCGCACCCGCGGGTCCATCGGACTCTTCGGACGACACTCTGACCGGCTCTTGCCCGTCAGCGAAACCCGAACCGCACTCGGGCAACAGCAGCTGCACCCTTGTCCCGACGCCGGGAGTGCTTTGAACCCGCACTTCTCCACCGTGGTTGTCGGCGATCCGCTTGACCACGGCGAGGCCCAGACCGGTCCCTCCCTTCCGGGTCGAATAGAAGAGATCGAAGATGTTCTCCATCCGTTCACTGGGGATCCCCACACCGTTGTCCAGAACTTCCAAAAGGACGTCTGCTCCTTCTCGCCTGGCGATCAGACGGATCTCCGGCGGGCGCTCGCTTTCCTCGGTGGCGCCGAGCGCGTTTTGCACCAGGTTCAACAACAACTGGGTCAGCTGGCCCGGATCGACACAGACCAGCGCACCGGCTGAGCGGTCCTCGACCAACAGATCGGCGCCACGTCGATCCAGATCGGTGGACATCAGCTCCTGGCAGCTTCGCAGCAGATCACGCGCAGACGTCTCGGTGAGCTCGAGCGGTCGCGGCCGGGCGTATTGAAGGAAGTCCGTCACCAGATGCTCGAGCCGGCCGATCTCCGATCGAGTCAGGGTCAGCAAACGCCTCATGGAACCGCTGACCCGCTGGATGGCCGGCTCCTCCTCGAGAAGCTGCATGTTGAGACTCAGCGAGTTGAGAGGGTTGCGAATCTCGTGAGCCAGACCCGAGGCCAGCGTGCCGATATAGGCCAGCCTCTCGGCTTCCGCTGCCTTCGCCTCGAGACCCCTGCTGCGGCGCCACAGCCACCAGATGATCAGATACGCCAGCAGCAGGACGACCAGGGTCACCGCGCCGATCAGCGAGGTCTGTCGAATGAGCTCGCTCCGTAGAACGCCGATCCTCTTCTGCAACTCACCCTGGCTCAACCCGATATGGACAAAACCCAGATCACCGATCGGCTCGTTGAGTTCGAAGGTCTCTTCCCGGGTGGTTGTCTGGGTCTCGATCCCGGCCGGGATCTCGCGCGGCTCGATCGACGGGATTCGCCCCACGTCGACCGGCAGCTCGGCAAGGTTGTGACTCCGAAAAACCAGCCGCCCGTCACGGTCGCGGATCTCAACTTCCTGTACAAAGTTGCGCTGCTTGAGCACGGCGTCTATGTAGGTCTGGATCTCCCGCTCTTTCGCGATCGCCGTGAAGAGATCGTCCTCGCGTGAGAGACGTTCGCTGAGCTGTCCCGCCAGCCCCCGCGCCTCGGCGCGTGCCTCGAGCAGGATACGCTCGACTTCCTTCTGCGAGAGCGAACGAAATATAAACCAACCCAGCAGTCCCAGGTCGAAGAGAACAAAGAGACCCAGGAAGACCGATGCGGCGATGAGCCTGCGCGGGGCGGGGGAACGCATCGTCTCTTCCAGTTATTTCTGGAAGAACAACCGACGGTACCAGGGCACTCCCTGCTCTTTGAGCTGGCGCCGTGCCTCCGCGCGGTGGCGCTTCTCTGCCAAACGATCCAGCTTGGCGAGAAACGCCGCCCCTTCTTGCTGGTGACAGTCCTTGTACTTTGTTCCGCTGCCACACGGGCAAGGCTCGTTGCGTCCGATCTTTTTTGTGTGACGCGGCGGGGGACTGTTCGAAAAACCCGGCCAAACAACCTTCGAGTGATGTTTCATCTTTGCGGCCATAATTCTCTCCTTGCCCTCTATCCTAATCCGATATCCTGGGTCCGTCCCTTTTGTAGCGTAATAGTCTTGGGGTTCCAATGAAGTGGTGCAAAGACAGAAGCGTGGCGCCCTTCTCGACGACTGCCCTTCTGGTGCTAGCGGCTCTGGGCTGCCGATCCGACCACCCCGCCGGCGCGGCGCGGGGAGAAGGGGGTGAACCGCAGCAGGGGGGCACGGCCATAATAGGCGCCAGCATCGACCCCGGAGGGCTGAATCCGTTGCTTTCGGAAACAAAGTTCGCTCGCGAGGTCCACGACCTACTGTTTCTCCGCCTGCTCGATGAGCAGGCGGATTACAGCGATCACCCCCCGACGTTCGAGCCCGAGCTGGCTGAGAGCCACACCTGGGCCGAGGACGGTCGATCGGTGGAGATGCGGTTGCGTCAGGACGTCGTCTGGAGCGACGGCACACCCGTGACGGCGGAGGACGTCGTTTGGACTCACGAAGCCCAGATCGACCCCGACGTCGCCTGGAACTGGTCTCAGCAGAAGGACGGCATAGAGCGAATCGAGGCCCAGGGGCCGTTTACCGTAGTCTTCCACCTCCGCGAGCCCCACTCCGCAAGCCTCGCCGACCTCAACGAGGGAGTCATCCTGCCCAAGCACGTCTGGGGCCGTCTGCCGTTTTCCGAGTGGCGGAGCCAAGGGGATTGGTTTCGAGAGAATCTCGTCGTCGACGGTCCTTTTCGGGTTGCCGATTGGCGGGCCGGCCGGGAGATCGTTCTCGAGCGCAACACGGATTACTATCGTCAGGGCTTTCCACGACTCGACAGCGTGGTCTTTCGCTTCATCCCCGAGAAAGCCAATCAGCTCGAGCAGCTTCTGAGCGCCCAGCTCGATTACGCTCAATCGCTCCGGCCCGAGTGGGTGGACAGGGTGGTTGAGTCGGAGCGGGTACGCCTGATCGCCTATCCGACACGCCACTACGCGTACATCGTCTGGAACGGCTGCAAGGAACCGTTCTCCGATCCCCGGCTCCGACGCGCCCTGACAGTGGCGATCGACCGCGAGTCGATCACCGAAGCACTCTACTCGGACTACGCCACCGTTGCCGCGTCACCAATACTGTCCAGCGTCTGGGCCTTCAATCGAGACATCGAGCCCTTGCCTTACGACGCTACCGAGGCGCGGCGGATACTCGAATCCCTCGGTTGGACGGACAGCGACGGAGACGGAGTTCGCGACCGCAACGGCGAGCGCCTCTCGTTCAAGCTGAGTACCAATTCCGACAACCGGATTCGTGTCGACGCCATCACCATGGCCAAAACCCAACTCGCTCAGGTGGGTGTCGAGGCCGAGCTCGATCTGATGGAGTTCGGCACCTTGATCGATCGCAATAACGACCACGACTTTGATGCCTCGCTCTCGGCATGGGCCATCGACACTTCACTCGACCTGAGGCCGATTTTTCACATCGAATCCATCGGCAACGGCTCGAACTATGGTTGCTATAGCAACCCGGAAGTGGACGACTTGCTCGACCAGGCACGGCGAGCCCGGGATCCCGAAACACTCAAACGCCTACTGGCAGGAGTCCAGCAGCGGATCCACGAAGAACAACCGTACACTTTTCTGTGGGAGCCGATGCAGATCGACGGGGTCGCCAACAGACTTCGAGATCCGAGTCCCAACGCTCTCAGCGTCTTCGCCAACCTCGAGGAGTGGTGGATCTCACCCGGCTCCGCCACTCGATGATCGGCTATCTGGCGCGCAGAGCGGCGACCGCGCTGGCGTTGGTCTTTCTAGTCCTGACCGTTCTTTTCTTTCTCGTCCGGCTGGCGCCCGGTCGTCCGGCGGCCTTTTACGACAACCAGCTGGCAACAGCGGACGAGCAGGAGAATCTGCGCAGAGCCTTCGGCCTCGACCAACCGATCCCTATTCAGTATCTCCATTGGCTCGAGTCAACGGTGACGGGAAATTGGGGCGTTTCATTCAGCAAACATCGCCCGGTCATCCACGTCCTGGCCGAGAGCTTGCCGCAGACCCTATTGCTGGCAACGACCGCGTTGTTTCTCCAATACCTCCTCGGTCTGGTTCTCGGCATAACGAGTGCACGCCGGCTGGGATCGCTGGGCGACCACTTGATACGTCTGCTCTCACTGATCGTCTACTCTATTCCGAGCTTCTGGCTGGGGCTCATGGCGCTTCTTCTTCTGAGCTACCGGCTGCCGTTCTTCCCCGGCGGCGGCATGAATTCCGTCGGCGCCGCCACGATGTCACCTTGGGGATACGCCCTCGATCTCGCCCACCACCTGGCTCTACCGGCTGGGGTCCTGGGGATCGCGGCGGCGGCCGGGGTGGCACGTCATGTACGCAACGACCTGGCCGATGTTCTGCAGGAGGACTACATCCGGACGGCGCGCGCAAAGGGCGTCAGCGAGCACGCTGTCGTATGGGTTCATGGGCTCAAGAACGCGGCGGCGTCGCTCACACAGCTCGCGGGACTAGCCCTTCCCTTCCTGCTGAGCGGAGCCCTGGTGATCGAGGTGGTTTTCTCTTGGCCCGGCATGGGCAGGCTTACCTTCGACGCGATCACCGCGCGAGACTACCCACTGATCCTGGGTGCCACCACCCTCACGGCCCTTCTGGTCGTAGGCGGCAGCTTCCTTGCCGATGTTCTGCTGGCGGTGGTCGATCCGAGGGTTCGCGATGCCTAGACCGGCTTCAGGCGGTGGGCTCATCGGAGCGGGGGCGGCGCTCCTCATAGTCATGGGCGTCGCCGCAGCTGCGGCACCGCTTCTGGCACCCCACTCACCGGTCGACCCGATCGACTCCCTGGGAGGCCGCTACCTTCCCCCCGGCGCCCGCGCCGGTGAACTGCGATTCGACAGCGGCCGTCGCTGGCTGGTCACCGAAGTCGAGATTGGCTCTTCACTGGTCACCGGAAAGCGAGGAAACCAGCGTGTCGAAGCGGAGCGCTCGACGGTGGTCAATCTCGGCACCGACGGCCGGCTCGAGACCCATTTCTTCCTGCTCGGCACCGACCGGCTCGGACGCGACTGCTGGTCGCGGATCCTTCACGCCGGTCGCATTTCGCTTCTGGTGGGCGTGGCAGCTGCCGCACTCTCGGCTCTGCTCGGTCTCGCCGTGGGAACCGTCGCCGGGGCGACCGGAGGTTGGATCGACACTCTGTTGATGCGGATCACCGACGCCTTTCTCGCTTTTCCGCGTCTCTTTCTGGTTCTCGCGGTGACGGCGTTCCTCGATGCCGGAGTGGTGGCGGTCATCCTGGTCCTGGGCTCGACCGGCTGGATGAGCGTCAGCCGGCTGATCCGCGCCGAGGTGCTGAGACTCTCGCGTCAGGACTTCGTGGCCGCCGCCCGCAGCGGCGGGAGCGGCGAGCTGGCCATCGCCTTCCGGCACCTGATGCGCAACGCCGTCACCCCACTCATCACTTCCACGGCTCTCCGGGTGGGCAATGTCATCCTGATCGAGGCGTCGCTGTCGTATCTGGGGTTGGGGATCAAGCCGCCCACCGCCACCTGGGGGAACATGATCTACGATGGCTGGACCGATCTCTCGACGGCCTGGTGGGCCTCGGTTTTCCCCGGTGTCGCCATCGTCACCACCGTTATTGCGTTCAATCTCCTGGCCGACGGGCTGCGCGACCGTAGGCAGCCTCGATCGGCAGGGGGCTGAGTCCTCTCGAACGAGCATGCTCACCGACGACTTCGACTACGAGCTTCCGGACAAGCTCATCGCCCAGTCACCGGTGGCACGCGGCGAGGCGCGGCTCCTGGA
>JAOTZA010000175.1 GCA_029861655.1 Acidobacteriota bacterium
GGTTACCGGGTCGCGGTCGAAGACACCGGGCAAGGAATCTCTGAGGAGGACCTTCCCCACCTGTTCGACCGCTTCTACCGTAGATCGAGCAAACCTGAAGCCTCGCAGGAAGGCGCCGGTTTGGGGCTCGCAATAGCGCAGCAGATCCTGCGGCTCCTGGGGAGCTCCCTCGAGGTCTCGACGGTTCATGGCGGGCCCGGCTCCGGCTCGGTCTTCTCCTTCGTCCTTGCCAGGACCTGAGACGGTCGCGGTCCCACGACCGCACAAGCGACCCTTTCGCGCGGCCGTGAACAAAACGTGACGTTTCGGGGATCGTCGCGTGATGGCCTTCGGAGAATCTCTTCCAGGTCGGGCATCTCCCCGGCAAACAACAAAGAGGAGAACGATCCGTGCAAACCAAACCCTACCCCAACAAAGCCGCCAGAACTCTCTACTTCGGATTTGTCTGCGCAATGGTCCTTTTTGGCGCCACCACCGCCGCAAAGGCCGCGCAATTCGACGTCACTGTTTACAATGCCTCTCCCCAGATCTTCTCGCCGCCGATCGTCGTCAGCCACGAGTCGAGTGTCAAGGTCTTCGCGCTCGGCTCGGCTCCTTCCGCGGAGCTTGCGGCAGTGGCCGAGGACGCCGACTCGGAAGGTTTGATCGCCCTGCTCCAAACCACCGCGGGTGTCCGAGATGTAGCGATCGGCGACGGTGTCATCCTGCCGGGTGAATCGGCCACCGTAAGGGTCGAAGCGGGAGGCGGCTCGCGTGTGTTCACCGTGCTCGGCATGATGGTCACCACCAACGACACCATCTACTCGGCCCGTCAGAAAGTGATCCGCAGCAAGACGTTCTACGGCAACGCCTACGATGCAGGAAGCGAAGCTAACACCTTGAGCTGTGCCCACATCCCGGGACCGCCCTGCGGTAACGCCGGCGTCCGCGTGACCAGTGGTGCCGAAGGTGTCGTGACCATCAGCCAGGGAATCAATCGCGGCTCGCTACGACCCTTCGACTGGAGAAATCCGTCGGTCAAAGTCAAGGTCAAACGCATCGAGGAATAGGTCTTCCCTCAAGGGCTAGCGTGTCAAGGGCCGGCCGCCGATGCGGCCGGCCCTCCTAACCTCTTGATCGACAAACACCGGCCACGTGATAGTTCTATGAACCGCATGTGTCCGAAACACCTCGCGCTCAACAGCTGGAGCTACTTTGGTGGCAAGATGTCGGATGTGCTGACCAAGGAGCAAAAAAAGAGGCTCGCTTCCCGTTGACTGCGGCCGGCAACGGGCGACACCCCCCGAAGGCGGGGGTTCGAGCAGCATTGCTCCTGTCGGTGTCTATGATTCTGCCCCTCCCAACCCAGTCCCAATCCTCGGCTCCACCGCCTACCCCTTCCGAGTCCTGGGAGATCCTCGAGCAACGACCCGCCGAAGGCGAGCAATGCCTGGTGTGCCGGATCCGGATCCACGAAGGCGACATTGTCGAGGTGCGGTACAAGGGCCGCAGATTCTTCGTAGCCGCCGCCATGCTCGACGAGTTCGAGGCGAATCCGGAGCACTACTTCGCGGTCTTGCAACCGCGTGGCAGCCTCTTCGACGAGGCGGCGACGCAGACGACGCCGATCAAGACCGGTTGGCTGATCTTTGGGCTCTATGTGCTGACCGGTTTGATCTTCGGCGCCGCGTGCTCGTACGCAGCCCTCAATCGAGGCCTTCCCGCCCTGGGCTGGTTTTTTGCCGGTTTGCTAGCCAATATCCCGGCGCTTGTGGCCGTCCTGGCGAGGAAGCCACTCCCGGGAGGACTCTACGACCCGGCTCCGGGCCTGACCAAGATCCACGCTACCCATACACCAACCGTTTGCCCCCGTTGCGGCAACACCAATCACCCCTCGGCCTCGGCCTGTAGCTCGTGCGACCAAAGGCTCCAGCCGACGATCGAACCCGAGACCGTGCGAGCCTGAGCCTCGACTCGCAGACATCCCTTTGTTGAAGTTCCGAGATCGGCTGACCAACCTGCTGTCGAGTGGCAGCACGGATCAGCGCCGGCCCGAGCTCCGCAAGAACAACGAATCCAACGTCAAGGGGCTCTATATCATCGGCGACCTCGCCGGGGCACCGGTGATAAAGCTAGCGATGGCCCAGGCCGTCGATCTGATCGATCACCTCGCCGGTATGCCGGGCATGCGTAACCCGGAAAAGCCCGATTGTCTCGATCTGCTGATCGTGGGAGCCGGGGCGGCCGGTCTCAACGCAGCGCTCGCCGCGAAAGACCAGGGATTGACCGCAAAGGTCCTCGAAAAAGGCAAGATCGCCAACACCATCGAGAATTTTCCCGAGGGCAAGTGGGTCTACGCAGAGCCCGACTCGACGCCGGCCAAAGGCAAGCTCTGGCTTGATGGAGCGCGAAAGGAAGACCTGGTCAAACGCTGGAACGCCATCGTCCGCGACAACCGTCTCGATGTGCAAACCGAGGAACCTCTAACCGGGCTGAACCGCCGGAAAGACGGCACATTCGAAGCCCAAACACCGGAGGGCACGTACCGGGCACACAAGATCGTTCTGGCGACCGGCCAACGCGGCAACCCACGCCAGCTGGGTGTTCCGGGCGAGGAACAGGAGCACGTTTACCATCGCCTCTACTCGCCGACGAAGTACCGAGACGAGGACATCCTCGTCGTCGGCGGCGGCAATAGCGCAGTCGAGGCAGCGCTTACGCTCTCGAAACGCAATCGGGTCCTGCTCTCCTACCGGGGCGGCGAGTTCACACGCCTGTTCAAGGACAACCAGCAGCAACTGGATCAAGCGCTGGCCGAGGGCCGGATCGAAGTGCTGCTCAACTCGACTGTCAACCGATTCGGAGCCGACGATGCCACGCTCGAGGTGGATCGGGGCGGGCATCGGGAGGAAGTCACCGTTCCGGCACACCACGCGTTCTGTCTGATCGGGGCCGACCTACCGGTTCGGTTCTTGAAGAGCCTTGGCATTCGCCTCGAGAACGAGTGGGTCGGCTCGCCGTGGTGGTCACTTCTTCTGAGCGCAGCGACGCTGACGGGGCTCTCCTTCTTGGGCGGCCGTCTCGGTGGCAGCATGCCGATCGAACTGGACCCCGCGGGCATCGCACCACTCGCCGGCGGTCTGGTCGCGATCGCCGCGGCGGCCGGCATCGTCTGGAGTGGCGTCCGCGGCGACCGCTGGTCCTGGCTCGGTCTGTCGTTTCTGGTCTGGTATTCGATCTACGGCATCAAGGTCGGCGCCGGCTCGGAGTTCTGGCCGTTCAGGGGTTGGGGATACGAATCTCTGTCCTTTTTCTCACGCCCCTGGGCGTTCTGGTACACGGTGATGTACACGGGACTGATGACTGTTTTCGGTATCGGCGCTCTCAAACGCTGGGGAATCGACCGCAAGGACAAGTTCCAGATCTGGCGCTACACCAGCCTGCTGGCGTTTCAATGGATCTTCTTCTTTCTGATCCCCGAGTTCCTGTTCCAGTGGGCGATCAAGTACCAGTGGGTCGGCGAAGCTCTCGCCAACGATCCGCAGTTCGCCGAACAGGCCTGGCGCTCCTACGGCATCGTCTATGCGTGGCCGCTCTTTATCTACACATGGTTCTACGACCCGCACCAGATCTGGGTGATCTGGGGTGTCCTCCTCACCTTTGCACTCATCCCACTCTTCGTTCTCTTCCATGGAAAACGCTACTGCTCGTGGATCTGCGGCTGCGGCGGGCTGGCGGAGACCTTTGGCGACCGCTGGCGGCATCTAGCCCCAAAGGGGCGACAAGCGGAGAAGCTCGAGTGGATGGGTCTGGTGGTCCTGGTGTTCGCCACCTTGGTCACTCTTGCGCTTCTCGCCAAGGACACCTACGGCCTCATCAAAACCGCAGACTGGAGCATCTATCTCTACCGAATCCTCGTCGACGTGTGGCTGGTAGGGATTCTCCCCGTAACCGTCTATCCCTTTATGGGCGGCAAGGTGTGGTGCCGTTACTGGTGCCCGCTGGCGAAGATGATGCAGATTTTCTCCAAAGGCTTCACGCTGCTCGGGTTGTCACGCTTTCACATCGTCGCCAATGACAAATGCATCGCCTGCAACGAGTGCTCACGAAATTGCCAGGTCGGGATCGACGTCATGCAGTATGCGCTCAAGCAGGAGACGCTCGACAACGGGACCTCGTCGTGTATCGGCTGCGGTGTCTGTGTCAGCGTTTGCCCCATGGACACTCTCTCGTTTGACAATGCCGGCGGACAAACCGCGGCCGGCAGCTAGACACTCACGACACGGACCGTCTTTCCGGTTCGGCCGTGCCGGCGACCACGACACCTCCCACCGGGTTCGTCCGCGATGCGCTAGCCTGACCTTCTCACCAGCGTTCGTCGCGAGAGGTCGGGAGTGCTTGGAGATACAAGGCTTGCGACCGAGACCAACGCCAGCGTATTTGACGTACGCTGAGGCGGTCGACGGGAGGGTAACGCAGTAGATTCAAGCACTTGCGACCTCGCAGTAGTAAGTTGGTGAGAAGGTCAGGCTAGACTGCGTTGGTCGGAGGGTACAACCATGAAAGTCGTTCTCGCCTACAGCGGCGGCCTGGACACCGCCTGCATCCTGAAGCTCCTGATCCAGAGGGGTCATGACGTCATCGCTTTTGCGGCGAACGTCGGACAACAGGAGGACTTTGCGCAGATCAACCAGCGCGCGCTGGCGACCGGTGCGAGTAAGTACGTTCAGCTCGACCTGCGGGAAGAGCTCGTGCGTGAGTACATCTTCCCCGCCATCGCCGGCAACGCCGTCTACGAGAACCGCTACTTGCTGGGCACTTCGCTCGCCCGCCCCCTGATCGCCAAGAAGCAGGTCGAGCTGGCGTTACAGGAGGGCGCCGACGCCGTCGCACACGGCGCCACCGGCAAGGGCAACGATCAGGTTCGGTTCGAGCTGGCGTTTGCCGCCCTGGCACCAGGTCTCGAGGTGATCGCGCCGTGGAAGGAGAGCGACTTTCTCGAGCGCTTCAAAGGCCGCAGCGATCTTCTGCGCTTCGCCCGCGAGGAGGGGATCGAGATCGAGGCCACCGCCGAGAAGCCCTACAGCACCGACGAGAACATCATGCACAGAAGCTATGAGGCCGGCGTTCTCGAGGACCCGAAGATCCCGCCACCCGATGACATGTACAAGCTGGTTCAGCCGATCGCCAAGACGCCGGACAAGCCGGCTAGCCTCGAGATCCACTTCAAGAACGCTCTACCGGTTCGTGTCGTCGATCTCGATGCCGGCGCGAGTTACGACGACGCTCTCTCGCTCTTCGAGTTCCTGAACGAAGCCGGGGGCCGGCACGGGATCGGTCGCGTGGATATGGTCGAGAACAGGTTTGTCGGCATCAAGTCACGCGCCGTCTATGAGACCCCGGCCGGAACCATCCTGCATCAAGCGCTGCGTGATCTCGAAGGCATCGCCATGGATCGCGAGGTTCTGAGGCTGCGTGACGGTCTGTCACCCAAGTTCACTGAGCTGATCTACAACGGTTTCTGGTTCAGTCCAGAGATGGACTTCATCCGCGCCGCCTTCGCACGGTCCGAGGAGTTGATCGACGGCGTGGTGCGGCTCCGGCTGCTGAAAGGCAATGTCATCATGCTGGGGCGCGAATCACCGAGCTCGCTCTATGACCGTGATCTCGCTTCGATGGATGTCGAAGGCGGCTATGACCAGAAGGACGCCCGCGGCTTCATCAAGATCAACGCGCTCCGGCTCAAGGCCCACAAGGTCATCGTCAAGAAAGCCACCCAAAGATGACGCGACTGTGGGATCGTGGTGAGCCTCTCGACGCGGTGGTTGCTCGCCTGACTGTCGGGCGCGACCCGCAGCTCGATCTCCAACTCGTCGCGCACGACGCCCTGGCATCGGCGGCGCACGCCGTGATGCTCGAGTCGATCGGCATCCTCGAAACCGGGGAGCTGGCCCTTTTGACAAGCGGACTTCGATCGATCGCTCGTGAGGCTCGGGCGGGGGAGTTCGTGATCGAACTGGCCGACGAAGACGGTCATACGGCCATCGAGAACCGGCTGACCGAAAGCCTCGGAGACGCGGGTCGCAAGATTCACACCGGCCGCAGCCGCAACGACCAGATCCTCGCCGCAATCCGGCTCTGGGGGCGACAAGAGCTCTTGACGCTCCATGCCGAGGCGCTGGCGCTCGTCGAGCGGGTTTTCGCTCTTGCCGAGCGGCATAAGGACACCACGATTCCCGGTTACTCCCACACCCGGCAGGCGATGCCGACGACTCTCGGACACTGGCTCGCGGCCCACGCCGAGGGGCTGTTGGATGACCTCCCCTGGCTCGAGCGGGCCTACGAGCACCTGAACCGCTCGCCGCTTGGTAGCGCCTCGGGTTTTGGCGTGGCTCTCGAGCTCGATCGGCTGTTGGTGTCTGAGTTGCTTGGGTTCGCGAGTGTGCAGCCCAATACCCTGGCCGTTCAAAATGATCGCGGCAAGAGCGAATGGCTGGCCCTCGGCGCCGCGGTGACCGTCGGCAACGATCTGGGCCGCATGGCAAGTGACCTGATCTGGTTCTCGAGCGACGAGCTGAAGTTCGTCAAGCTCCCCGACGTGCTCACCACTGGCTCGAGCATCATGCCGCAGAAGCGCAACCCCGACGTGCTGGAGCTCATTCGAGCCAGCGCCGCCGGCCTGCGTGGCCGTCACACCGAAATCGGCAACATCTACGCACAACTCGCCTCCGGCTACCACCGTGACCTGCAGCTGACCAAGGCCCCGTTTCTGGAAGGGATGCCTCTCGTCGGTGATCTGCTGCGGGCGATGGTTGCGG
>JAOTZA010000176.1 GCA_029861655.1 Acidobacteriota bacterium
CGGGTCGACCATGACCTCCGCCATGGTGATCTCGATCGCTCCCTCGCCCCGCTCGGGGTCGGTGAAGCGGCGGATTCGTCGGCGGGGCAGATAGTCCTCGGTGGAAAAGAACCATGTCGATTGACCGCGGCCGCCGCTGTAGACCACGTCGATCTTGTAGCACTCTTCGCCAGCAACCTCTTCTGTGCCCAGAAGATCCGCCTTGTCAGCGTTCATCTCGTCATCGAAAGGGGCGGGGTGGACGAATTCGGCCATCCCCATCGTGGTCAGCGCCCGACCGCTCGAGCCGAGAACTCCGGGATCCATATCCTGGTAAGCCTTCTTGGTCTGATGATTGATGAGAAAGAAGAGCTCGCCGTTTCCTCCGCCGCTGATCTCGACCGGCTCGTCCGACCCTTCTTCGCTGACCTTGACGCGAGCCCAGAATCTCTCGGGTGTTTGCCCGTTCCAGCCGGTCATGATTCCCTCGCCCTCGGCGGCGGAGACGAAAGTGGACGCGAAGCCGCTGGGTTTGACGGTCGCCTTGTAGCGGACCGCTTGTACCGCCTTGGCTGCGGCGTCCACCTTCCGGAGGATGGCCAGGCCCTCGGAGATCTCGTCGGCCGTGTCCATGGCCTCCATCGCTTCGGTGGCCTCCGCGGTGACGGCCGCGGCTTCAGCGGTCGCTTCTGCCGCCATTTTCTTGGCTTCCGTCAGCATCGCCTCGGTTTCGGTGACTTCCTGGCCACGGCTCAGGTCGAGAGCCATGACGTTCACCTTGTCGCGTACGTACATGGTGTTACCGACGATCGTCGGCACGGTCCAGGCCACGCGATCGAGCAACTCCACCTCGGAGTGGACCGTCAGATCCTCAGGTGTCGCGGTGGTCAGATAGAGCTTGCCGTCCTCGTCGAGAACGACTACGCGGCCGTCGGCATAGACGATGTTGGCCTTGCCGAAACCCCGCTTGCGCCACGGGATTTCCCCGGTCTTGACGTTGACCGCCGACATAAAGGCCGGTGAGCGCATGCCGCTCGAGCCGTACACATAGTCGCCGTCGCCGACGCTGGTCACGTGGTAGAACTGAATCTTTCGCGAAGACCAGACCTCCTCGACCTCGGTCGTGCCGTCTTCCTTGTTCGTCAGTTTGAGGCCGTGGGCGCCTGCTTGCGGTGACGACAGGAACAGGTACCGCCCATCGACCAGAATCGGCGGGTTGATGTTCTGTTGGAATTGGTTCTCCTGCGGGTAACTCCACAGGAGCTCTCCGTTCGACGGGTCGAGGCTCACCAGTTCTTTGGCCATGAAGGTCACGAGCTGCTCCTGGCCGTCGACTTCGAGGATCTGTGGCGACGAGTAGCTGTTCTGAAAGTCCTGCGCGTGCCAGACAACCGAGCCGTCCTTTTTGTCAAAGGCGACGACGCTCTTGCCCTCACCGCCGACCAGCGCGATCACGGTGTCGCCGTACTCGAGCGGGCTCGACGAATAGCCATGCGGCAGCAGGTTGCCGCCGAACTCCTCGCTCCAGAGGTCGCGCGACCAAACAATCGAGCCGTCGGTCTTGTCGAGGCAGTGCATGCGACCGGCCACCCCGATGGTGTAGAGCTGGTTTCCTACGAGAAGCGGCGTGGCGCGGGGACCGATGCCGAATTGGGTGACGTGATTCTCGTGAGGGTCGTGGTCGTACTTGGTCTCCCAGAGAGTTTCGCCGGTCGCGGCGTCGAGAGCCACCACCGACTCCTCTTCGCCGTCGCGGTACATGGTGTAGAGACGACCCGCCTCTACCAGGATGGCGGAGTAGCCGTCTCCCAGCTCGCGTGTCCAGAGGTTCTTGGGACCGGCTGCGGGCCATTCCTGGGCGATCCCTTCGGCCGGCGCTTTGAAGTCCCGTCCGGGGCCGCCCCAGCGGGTCCACTTGTCTTTTGATTTCTCGTCCGCGCCTGCGGCGGCGGGGAGGGTGAGCGCCAGGGCCAGAAGGGCGGCAACACCATTTCTTTTCATCAGCGTTTCCTTCCTCTTTGTGTTCTTGCACGGGCGCGGAGGCGTCCGCGTTTCCGAAAAGCAGCCGGTAGCTTCTCACAGGTACGCAGGAGCGTCCTCGAAGTTGCCTTTTCCGGCATCCGCATGGCGAAGCGGAGAACCTCGAGCGGTGGCGGGCTTTGAGGTAAACTCAAATGACTTCTTGCCCTTTCGCGGGCGTTTCGTCCATCCAAGAAGGGAGGCCGCAATGCGCGAAACGCTGTCCCTCAAGCACAGAGTTCTCAAATCGCTCCATCGATTGGGGATCTCCGGTGTCCGGGAGACGCTCCTCGATGAGCTTCCGAAGCACGGCGCGACTTGGCTCGAACTCGTCGGGGAGATTCTGTCCGATCTCGAGGACGAGGATCGCGAGCCGGTTGTGAACCAACTCGTCGAACCGGGTTTCATCGAGCGTCATCCCCAGCGCCGCAAGCTAATCGAGTGGGTAGAGGCTCTGATGACCGATGGAGTGGGAGACGAGCGTCGCACGGCGATTTCGTTTGTGATCGACAACCTCAGTCTCTTCCCGACGACCTCGGATGCCTTCCAGATGAGGATCATCGGTCTTCAGACGTCGCCCGACCCGGAAATGGCAATGGCGGCCGACGAAGTGCTCGACAAACTGGGGATCGACATGCGCGATCCGACCCTTCTCGCAGGCCGTCACGACGTGGACGACCTCTAGAACGCGACCGTTACCACGGGCTGCTGGTTCGGGCTGCTACGCCGCCGCGAAGCGGGTGGGTTCAGTGGCCCAGGAATCTAACGCCGAGCCGGTATATCGGCCGCACGTTCCCCTCGGCCGTCTTCTCGGTTCCCGCCAGCCGGCACCACAGAACCCGGCACGGCACCCGAGCGCTATAGCCCACCTCGCCGAGCGTGATCACACAATCGCGACCGATCGGCAGACACTCGCTGGTCTCGGCCCTGAGCCCGCGTGGGCTTACGTCGAGCACGGTGCCAACGCAGGGGGCCAACAATCGCACATGGTCGACCTGGGTGCGGGAGAAACCGCGGCGCTCTCGTTTCTGCCGGGACGAGGTGGGAGCTTTTGGTTTCATTCCACTCCGCGAAGCTGCAAGAGTAGCGTATCGAAGCGTCTCGTGCGGGCTAACGACCGGTCTGGCACTGGTGGCTGAGATCATGGATTGCGAAAAACCGTCGCGGGATCGTTGCGATCACTTGCTCACGCACCCCTACTGTTCGTCCGATGTGCGGAGGACTCGCTTGTGCCAGGCGGACAGCCAATAGTAATAGCCGTAGAGCTTGCGCGCGAACCGACGCTCGCTGTCGTCCGGAAAGACCATCATCCTCGGCAGAGCCCAAAGGCTTTGTGTCGGCGGTTCGCCGGCGTAGGCGGCTCGGTAGCCCGCCGCCCGGGCGGCTTGCCTGGCGGCTGGATCGTGATGAGCGTAGGGATAGCAGAAATCCAAGATCTCTCGCCCGAGAAGATCCTCCAAGAGCCGTTTGGACTCGGTGGCTTCCCGCGCGGCCTCGGCAGCCGAGATCTTTGTCAGGTCGGCATGGGTCAGCGAGTGCGAGCCGACACCGTGACCGGCATTGACCCAGGCCGTGAGCCCCGCCCCGTCGACGATAGATCCGCTTACCGGCCGATGGGCTTGCGAGCCGCCGTAGGACGGCTCAAGCCGCGCTTCGCGACCCAGAAGGCCCGATGGAACAAAGACCGTGGCTCGTTGTCCGGCGGCGGCCAGCAGGGGCGCGGCAGTCCGGAGTGTTTCGTCGAAGCCGTCGTCGATGGTCAGGAGCACCGAGCGCCGCGGAAAACGACGCGACCGAAACGCGTCGTGGGCCTCGTCGAGCGACAGGGTCCGAAACCCGCGGGCATTGATCCAGTCCAGATGGCGCGCGAAGGTCGGGGGCGTCACCGTCAGCGACGGGTCGGCCTGGCCGACTTCGCCGATTCGGTGATACATCAAGACCGGCAACACTCTACGAGGCAGCAGGCCGATCATCTTCTATGCCCCCATCAGCCCCTTGATCTCGCCGTCCACCAGATCCATCTTTGTGGCCTGCGGAATCAGCGGTAACCCCGGCATGCGCATGATGTCGCCCAAGAGCGGCACTACAAAGCCGGCACCTGCCGAAATAACGAAGTCACGGACAGTGATCTCGAAATCCTCCGGACGACCGGCACGTCGCGGGTCGTCCGTCAGCGATGCGGGTGTCTTGGCGACACACAGCGGGAGCTTGTTGTAGCCAAGTTCACGGATCCGCTTCAGCGTCGTCTTGGCCTGCTTTGTATAGGTCACCGTAGCGGCACCGTACATCTTGCCGGCGATTTTGCGCAGCTTGTCGGCGATCGGCTCTTCCCAGTCGTAGAGCGGGTGAAAAGGGCTGGACTCGACCTCGCCGTGCTCGACCAGGGTCTGAGCAAGTTCGCGGGCACCGTCGCCCCCGGCGCCGAAGTGATCGGAGACCGCGAAAGGCGCTTTGACTCCCTCGCAAGCCTTGCGGACGACGGCGATCTCTTCGTCGGTGTCACTCTCGAACTTGTTGAGTGCCACCACCGGCAGCTCGCCAAAGGTACGGATGCTCTCGATGTGCTTGTGGAGGTTGCCCAGTCCGCGTTCGACGGCTTCCGGATCGGGTTTATCGAGATCCTTCTTCTTTACACCGCCGTGCCGTTTGAGCGCTCGGATGGTTGCGACCAGTACAACGGCCGCGGTGTCGAGTCCCGCGGAGACGCACTTGATGTCGAAGAATTTCTCAGCTCCGAGATCAAACCCAAAACCCGCTTCGGTTATCACCCAGTCGGCGTGCGCCAGCGCCATCTTGGTAGCGATCACCGAATTGCAGCCGTGCGCGATGTTCGCGAAGGGTCCGCCATGGATAAACGCCGGCACACCCTCGCAGGTCTGTACCAGGTTGGGGAGCAGAGCGTCTTTGAGCAGCACGGTCATGGCCCCGACGGCACCCAGCTCTTTGGCGGTGACGGACTCGTCCCGGTAGGTGAAAGCGACGAGGAGACGCTCGAGACGTGCTCTCAGATCGTCTGCATCGTCGGCGAGACAGAGTGTGGCCATCACCTCCGAAGCCGCGGTGATGTCGAAGCCGGTCTCGCGGGGCACGCCCTGGAGCTTGCCCCCGAGGCCGATCACGGTGTGGCGGAGCGCTCGGTCGTTCAGGTCCATGACCCGTCGCCAGATCACCCGCCGCGGGTCGAGGCGCGGTTTCTGCCCGTGGTAGATGTGATTGTCGAGCATCGAAGCTAGGAGGTTGTTGGCGCTGGTGATGGCGTGAAAATCGCCGGTGAAGTGCATGTTGATGTCGGCGGTGGGTACCACGATCGACTTACCACCACCGGTTGCTCCGCCTTTCATCCCGAAGATCGGGCCCAAAGAGGGCTCGCGAAGCGCCAGACAGACGTTCTGACCGATCTTGGCGAGGCCCTGTGCCAGACCGATCGATGTCGTGGTCTTTCCTTCGCCGGCGCTCGTCGGAGTAATTGCCGATACGAGGACCAGACGCCCCTTGGGCCGGCCGTTGTCTCGAGCCGCCAGTTTGACCTTGGCTTTGTCGTCGCCGTAGAGAAGAAGGTGGCCGCGGTCGATGCCGAGGTCTTTGGCCACGTCGAGAATCGGGCGGGGCGCGGATGTCGAGCTCATTGTGTCTCCAGGAAGGGGGCAGTTGGGCTTGCAAGCGGATGCTACCCGATCGGAGGTCGTGCGAGCCGCTTCGGTCCGGCCGGAAACGGCGCCCGAAGAGAGATCTGTGATTCTGTCGGCGGCTCGGTCCGCTCCGAGGGCCAGCTCATGGCCCGCATCCGTCGGCTGGACTAGCTTGCGCACTGTTGCCAGCCCGACCACGCGGGGCCTCCCGATCTACTCGCACCTTCGGAAATCGGGCGAGCACCCTCTTTCCGATTCGGTGCTCGCTCAGCGGGCTATTCGCCGGTCTCGGCTTGGACCAAGTCCGCCGACTGAGACCAAACGAGCGCCACTGGCCAGTCGACACCGTTGCGGTCCAGCCAAAGGCTCCACCGGGGGCGTTTGACCGAGCGCAGGGCAAGAAGCCTTGGAGGCCACACCAGTCCGGCGCGAGGGAAACCGAGGCGCGCGCCTCTAGGTAGCAGGAGTCTGAGTAGCGTGCGCCGTGCCCTGCGGAGACTCCGGCCGGGTCGTCGCCGCTCCCGCTGGTCCAGCCGGGCATTCGAGCGGGTTGCGCGAGCCGGCCGTGGAGACCTGGACCGCGCGGTGGCTAGAGTCGGGGTCTATAATCTGTCGGTCTCGTCCGATTCAGCACAAGGAGGTCGTCATGCGCCCGTTATCCGTAGCTCGATGTGTCGTTCTTTCGGGCGCAATCGTCTTCATTGCGGCCATCGCGCCCTTGGGCGCGGATGAGTGGGCGCGTTTTCGAGGCCCCAACGGGTCGGGTGTGTCATCGGCGGCTCGTGTGCCGACCGAGTTCGGCCCGGAGACCAACGTGGCCTGGAAGTCAGCCGTCCCCTTTGGGCGTTCCTCACCCGTGGTTACCGCCGAGCGAATCTTTCTCACGGCGGTGGACGACGACAAGCTGGTGACGCTGGCGTTCGAGCGCGCGACCGGCAGAGTCCTTTGGCGCCGTGAAATCGTCAAGAGCCACACCGCCGACCTCTACAAAGATACGAACTCGGCGACTCCGAGCCCGGCGAGCGACGGGGAAAACGTCTACGCGTTCTTTCACGAGTCGGGGCTGGTTTCCTACGATGCGTACGGAGCGCTTCGCTGGCACAAACGACTCGGCCCGTTTCGAAACTACTACGGCATTGCCTCAT
>JAOTZA010000177.1 GCA_029861655.1 Acidobacteriota bacterium
GAGGGCCCCAAAACCCGAACCATCGAGATCCCGGCCGAGTACAAGACCGTCAAAAGGCAGGTCATGGTCGAGGGCCCCAAAACCCGAACCATCGAGATCCCCGCCGAGTACACGACAGTGAAACGGGAGACGATGGCCGAGGGTCCCAAGAGCCGCACCATCGAAATCCCCGCTGAGTACAAGACCATCAAGAAACAGGTCATGGTCGAGGGTCCCAAGACTCGCACCATCGAGATCCCCGCTGAGTACAAGACGGTGAAGCGTCAGGTGGTTGCTTCGGCACCCCAGACCCGCACGATCGAGATCCCCGCCGAGTACACGACGGTCAAGGTTCTCAAGAAGGTCGCCCCGGCCCAGGTCAAGACGATCGATATTCCAGCCGAATACGAGACCGTGACCAAGACTGCCAAGACCTCCGACGGCTACATGGAGTATCAGCAGATTGTGTGCGACACAAACGCCACAAAGTCGCTCGTTGGCTCGGTGCAGCGCGCGTTGCAGAGCAAGGGTTTCAACCCTGGCCCGATCGACGGTGTTCTGGGCAACCAGACTCTCGCCGCGGTCGAGTCGTTCCAGAAGAGCATCGGGCTGCCGCAGGGCTTACTGACCCTCGAGACCCTCTCGCGTCTCGGAATCAAAGCTTCTTCGTAAGTCCGATCAGATCGAGCTTTGTGAGGGCACCGGCTTCGGCCGGTGCCTCTTTTTATCTGCCACTTACAAGCGCTCGACGAGACGCAAGGCAATCGATCGTGCCCCATTGGCTCGTCGCTTTCTTGGACCGGCCGAGTCCAGCGCCCCCTGAACGATCTCGACCCAATCGCCGCCATCGAAGAGAGCGCAATCGATCGCGCGTCCCGCCAGGTGCCGGTCAGCATACGCCGCAAGAACCGGAGACTCGGGGAAGTGGGGGCGCTCCAGGTACCGCAGAGGCGTGCCACCGCGGACGCACTCGGCCACTGTCGAGTAACCGAGCTTTCCAACCACCAGGTCAGCGGCTCGAATCAAGTCAGGGGGATAGAGGGGAGAGCGATCGGGGAGGACGAGTGACGCCCCTCGACGCTCGAGGGAATCCACGCCACCCAGAAACACCGAGTAGAAATCAGCCGGCGCGTCACTCGCATCGGCATGGCTCCAACCCAGCCCGCCCATCGTCAGCAGAACGAGCTTGCGCCAGTCGCCGGCGCGCAGCCCGATGCTCCGCCTCATCTCGGCGCGACCCTGTCGAGGCTCGCGACTGACCGACGCCACCGGTGTCGAGCCTTCGATCGAGTGACAAACCGGTTCGACCTGGAAACGCAGGTGAGCGGCGGCATTCAACTCTTCGTTGCGAAGCGCAAACTCCTCGAGCCTCGGCTCGGCTCCGAGGAACGAACGGTAGATCCAATCCCAGGTGAAGTTCTCGATCAACACCGACGGAAGACCCGCACGACGCGCCGCCGCGATCCCCAGCGGGGCAATGTCGCACACCACGAGGCGCGCCCGGTGGGTTTCGAGAAGACGGGCAATGTCCGCCACCGCTCGCTCGAAATCGTCCCAGAACTCCACGAGTGCCTGGACCGTCAGATCGAGATCCTCCTCGAACGGGCCCTTCTGCGTCAGCCCCACATCGGTGCGCGTGGGAAAGTAGTCGAAAGGGCCGACCCGCGAGTCCTCGAAGAACCACTTGGGAACGGTGGTGAAGACCAGGAGCTCGATCTTGGGCTCGAGGCGCCGTAACTCCCCCATCACCGCCGCCGCGCGGGCCGCATGGCCGAATCCATGTGGCGTCACAAAGAAGGCAATGGCTGGCGGCGTCGGCACAGCGCCCATCCTATGGCCCATGCCGCTGTCTCTCCCACCTCGGACCGATTCAGAGCGCAGGCGATTCTGCGCGTGGTGCAGTGGCTCCGTGCTCGGATCGCTCCGCACTCGAGATAGCTGAGGGGGTGCCGGCGCCTCTGCCGGCCTCTCCCGACCGTTGATACGATCTCACCAAATTCAAGGAGATCCTCGATGAAGGCATTTATCACACTCTTGTTCGCCGTCACCCTTGTCGCCGGCTGCGCCACCGACGCCAACCAGGAATACGCCGACAGCATGACTCGCGAGCACGCCGGCGACACGCCGGTTCCGAGCCCCGCGGCAGAGGTCGGCTCGGATCTCGGGCTCGTCACCGAAAACCTCATCTACGCCAACCTCGACGGCGACCATGTGAGCGGCTATCTGGCCCGGCCCGAAGGCGTCGAGAGCGCTCCCGGCATTCTTGTGATCCAGGAGTGGTGGGGTCTGAACGACAACATCCGCGCGATGGCCGACCGCCTGGCCGGTGAGGGGTATTTCGCCCTGGCGGTCGATCTCTACGAGGGCGAGGTGGCCGAAGATCGCGACACCGCCCGCTCGCTGATGCAGAATGCCATGGCCAACCCGGAGCGGGTCGAAGACAACCTCCGTCAGGCGCGGCTCTATTTGGCCGAGGTCGGGGCGACCCAGATCGGCTCGATCGGCTGGTGCTTTGGTGGTGGCTGGTCCCTACGCTCGGGCTTGCTCCTTGGAGACGAAATCGACGCGGTGGTCATGTTCTATGGACGAGTCGTCACCGAAGAAAGCGAGCTCGAGAGTCTCCAGGCTCCCCTTCTCGGCCACTTCGGTTCCGAGGATCAGGGGATCCCGATCGACGGAGTGCGCCAGTTCGAATCCGCACTCGGCAAACTCGGAAAGATGGCGACCGTTCACGTCTACCAAGGCGCCGACCATGCCTTCGCCAATCCTTCGGGGACCCGCTACCAGAAAGAAGCCGCCGAGCTCGCCTGGGAGCGGACTCTGGCCTTCTACGGCGAACACCTTCAGTAGCAACCGCTGTCTAGCACCAAAACTCACTGCCACCGGCAGAGGTCTCGGTGGCGAATCAGACGGTCTGTCAGGCTGAACTAGACGTGTGATGTGATAGCATCTGATGCGTGCGCACCACACTCAATCTCGCGGAAGACGTTCTGCTCGCGGTCAAGGAGCGCGCCCGGCGCCAAGGCCGAAGCGCAGGGGAAGTCCTCTCCGAACTTGCCCGCGAGGCACTTACTCACGATCGCACCGCCGGTGAGATCGCCGAGGAGGGTGCCTTCTACGGCTTCGAGCCACTGCCCCGCCGCGGTCCAGCTATCTCTAACGAGCTGATCGACCGGCTGCTCGAAGACGAGTTGGATTGATGCGCGCGCTTCTGGACGTCAACGTGCTTCTAGCCCTCCTGGACGCCGACCATGTCGATCACCGGACGGCTCGTTTCTGGCTCGAGCGCGACATCGAACTCGGCTGGGCGTCCTGCGCAATCACACAAAACGGCTTTGTCCGAGTCGTGACCCAGGAGCGTTACCCGAGCCCTGTCTCTACGACGGAAGCCACCGAACGGCTGCGGCGGGCAACCGCCACGAAGCACCATCGATTCCTTCCCTCCGATGTCAGCATCCTCGACGAGGTCATCCTCGCCGACCACATTCACGGATCAAGGCAAGTAACCGATGTCTATCTTCTCTCTCTCGCTGTCGCGCACGGCTGCCGCCTCGTGACCTTTGACCGCGCGGTCCCGCTGTCAGCGGTGGCGGGTGCGAACTCCGAACACCTCCTTGCTCTCTAGTGTTGTGTCTCCGACATGGCCTTGCCACCTGGCCCATCGTCGGCACACTCGCTTTCGCGGTGCACGAGCGTAGGAGTGCCGAGAAGAGCCAACGCCTGTACGTACGGTTCTGTTATCATGTCCTTACGAGGTGAAGCATGGTGAAACGACTGACCAAGACCGGAAACAGCCTGGCTCTGGTGATCGACCGGCCGCTCCTGGAGGCGACGAAGATCGATGCCGAGACGGAGCTCGAGATTTCAACGGACGGCGACGTGATCGTGATCTCGCCGATTCGTGATTCGCGCCGCACTGCGAAGTTCCGCGCCGGAGTCAAGAACATCAACCGTCGTTACGCGGGGGTTTTCCAGCGCTTGGCGGAATGAACCCGGTCTTCCTCACCTTGGATGAGGTGTTGGCGCTCCACGAGGACCAGATCCAACGCTATGGCGGCAACCCCGGCTTGCGCGACTCGGGTCTCCTTTCGTCGGCCTTGGGAGCGGTCTCATCCACTTTCGACGGCCGGTTCCTTCATCAGAGCCTCTTCGAGATGGCAGCCGCCTACCTTTTCTACCTTTGTCAAAACCACCCCTTCGTGGACGGAAACAAGCGGACCGCCCTGGCCTCGGCTCTCACTTTTCTGTGGATGAACGACCTCGAGGTCGAAGTGGACGGAGATGCGCTCACGGATCTCGTGCTAGGCGTTGCGGAAGGCCGGACCACCAAAGCGACGATCGCCGTTTTCCTACAGAATCATGCCCAGGCGAGTGGCCCGTAGGAACAGCGGATTCACCACGCCTGGTTCGATCTTCCTGCTGACCCGAGTGCTAGCATTCACCCATGGTCAGAACCAGCGGCGCCGCTCCTGCCAACCGAGAAGCGCAACTACCCGCGCGGGCGCTAGAGCTCGACCCTCTGATTGTCGCCGCAGCCGCTGAGGTCGACCGCTCGCTTCTGCGCTGGATGCTCAGTCTGTCGCCTCGAGCCCGGCTCGAGGCCAGCACCAATGCGACGCGGGCTTTGTCTCGAATCCGCCGTGGATCACTCTAGTTCGGCGCTCTCGACGCTCTGATCGAAGTGCTGAAAGAACGCGAGTAGGGGTCTTGAGCGAGAAGTTCTACATCACCGCCCAAGGGCTCCTCGAGGATTCCTTTCGCCTCGGCGCCAGGATCCTCGAGAGTGGTTTCCGGCCAAGCTTTATCGTCGCGATCTGGCGCGGCGGCGCACCGATCGGTACGGCGGTCCAGGAGTTCCTCGACTACCACGGGATCCATACCGATCACATCGCCATCCGCACCTCGTCGTATCAGGGTATCGACGGCCGTTCTCCGACGGTGCGTGTCCATGGAACCAGTTATCTGATCAAGAACATCGAGCACGAAGATCGCCTGTTGATCGTCGACGACGTCTTCGACACCGGCTACACCATCGAGGCGGTGATCCAGCACCTGCGAGAGACGGCTCGCCTCAACACCCCGGACGACATCCGGGTGGCGGTGCCGTACTACAAGCCGACACGAAACCAGACCGATCTCGTGCCCCACTACTACCTCCACGAGACCGAACAGTGGATCAAGTTTCCGTACTCGCTCGAGGGCCTGACGGTCGAGGAGATCCGGGAGAAAAAACCGGAGATCTACGAGATCATCAAGGACGTGATCGACCGCAAGACCGGCACGACCGGATAACTCATGGAGAAGCAATTCATCCAGGAAGAAGATCTTCTTCTCGACGCCTACCGGCTGGGAGTCAAGATCTACGAGAGTGGGTTCCGACCGACCTTTATCGTCGGTGTTTGGCGCGGTGGCAGCTCGATCGGTATCGCGGTTCAGGAATGCCTCCAGTATCTGGGTGTCGAGACCGACCACATCTCGATTCGCACGTCCTACCGCGGGATGACCAGTTATAAGGCCATGCTCGAGAACGCCGAGGCGATCCGCATCCATGGCACTCGATACCTTCTCGAGAACCTGAACGCCGACGATGGTCTGCTGATCGTCGACGATGTCTACAGCTCGGGTTTGAACGTCAAGGCCATCATCGACCGTCTGTTCCAGCGGACCAAACGCAACATGCCGCAAGACGTGAGGTTGGCGGTTCCCTGGGTCCGACCCTCCAGCAACCGGACCGGGCGCGAGCCCGACTACTATCTCCACGAGACCGACAAGTGGCTGGTGCTCCCGTGGGAGCTCAACGGCCTGACCCGCGAAGAGATCTACCGCGACAAGGCCTTTCTGAAGCCGATCTTCGAGGGCATCGATCGGTAGATCATGTGGACTCGAGGATCCTGGCTGGCTTCCGCCGGCATGCTGAGTCTTCTCGCGGCCGGATCTTGGGATTGCGCCAAACCCGAATCCCAGGAGCCCGAATCGCCGGTCCTCTCCGCCCCGGCGAAGCCTGCTTTCGTCGGTCAGCAGGCCTGCGCTCACTGTCACGTTATCGAGGCAAAGTACTGGGAGGTGTCGCACCACAACCTCGCCATGCAGGAGGCCACGCAAGCTACCGTTCTCGGCGATTTTGACGACACGAGCTTCACCCACGCAGGGGTCACCTCGACTTTCTTCCAACGCGACGACGGCTTCTTTGTCCGCACCGACGGCCCCGACGGCGAGCTCGCCGAATACGAGATCGCCTACGCGTTTGGCGCCATACCGCTACAGCAGTATCTGATCGAGTTCCCCGGCGGCCGCTACCAGGTGCTGTCGATCTGTTGGGACACGCGGCCGGCCGAAGAAGGCGGCCAGCGCTGGTTCCACCTCTACCCCCCGGACGGTCCAATCGGCGAAATCGACCACACCGACCCGCTCCACTGGACCGGGCCGCTGCAGAACTGGAACTACATGTGCGCCGAGTGCCATTCCACCAACTTGAGAAAGAACTACGACGCAGCCACAGACGCCTATGAGACCTCCTGGTCGGAGATCGACGTCGCCTGCGAGGCCTGCCATGGTCCCGGCAGGCTGCACGTCGACTGGGCCGAGGCGATGGAGATCAACGAAACGCCTCCCAAGGTCGAGCACCTGGGCCTGGCCGTGCGCCTCACGGACCCGGGGCGCGACAGCTGGATCGTCAACCCCGGCACATCGGTTGTCCTCGGAATCCGAGGTACAGCTTGATTAGCACGGACTGCTAGCCATGAGGCTTCCGCTCTGGCTCCTGGTCCTGACACTCGCGGCGGCAAG
>JAOTZA010000178.1 GCA_029861655.1 Acidobacteriota bacterium
AGAGCAGTCTCGTCGAGGTTCTTCTTTCTCACCATGGCCTGCAGCTTGTTGCGGCCGTCGTAAAGATCCAGAAAACACGTCTTGCCGTGCTCGCGAAGAGCCTGGATGCGACCCGCCACACGAACCGCGACGGGCTCGGCCTCGAGCCGCTCGGCATCGTGATGCTCGAAGCGACGCCGGAGCTCGGAAGGCTCGGAATCGACATCGGCGCGATGCGGATAGGGTTCCACCCCCAAGCTGCGGAGCTCGTCTCGCTTGCGCTTTCTGTTCTCGATCTGTTGATCCAACTCGGACATACTCAGACTCCAGCGTCGACTCGACGCCGCCGAACTGTATCGGATTTCGCGACCCCGCGGTCACGGCGCCGGTTGCTGCTGGTACCATCTGGCGCGACATGGACCATCTGGTCGAAGAACTATCTCGCGCTGTCAAAGACTGGGATCGTCGAGGCTGGCCTAGGCCCGACGCCCTCGTCGTTTCGGGCTCCGGTCTGGCGGTAGATCTCCCGGGTGCCACCGAACACCGGGCGCGGCTCGGCGAGCTGGTGCCTTACGACGTTCATCCCGTGGTCGGTCACCCTCATCGGGTCGAGCTGTTGTCGGTTGGCGACCGCCATGTCATCTACCAGCGTGGACGTGTCCACTCCTATCAGGGCTATAACGGAGCCGAGACCGTCTTTATGGTGCGCTTAGCGGCCTTGCTGGGCGCTCGTACTCTGATCATGACCAACGCTGCCGGTGGGCTGGCCGCCGACGCCCGACCGGGGAATTTGTTGACGATCCGTGATCATCTCAACCTGACCGGTCTCACACCGCTCCGAGGCGAACCACCCGCTGAATGGGGGCCACGGTTCCCGGACATGGTGGGTGCCTACGATCCGGCTCTTCGCGAGCTGGCTTCTGCCGTCGCTGAGGAGCTCGGGATCGAGCTGGGCTCCGGTGTCTATGCAGGTCTGGCCGGCCCCGCCTATGAAACTCCCGCCGAGGTCGACATGTCGCGCACCCTCGGCGCCGATCTAGTCGGAATGTCCACGGTCCTCGAAGTGATCGCCGCCCGTCACATCGGCTTGCGTTGCTTGTGTTTCTCACTGATCAGCAACCTGGCAGCCGGAACAGCATCCGGGCCGCTCGGTTACGAAGAGGTTCTGGAGGCCGGCCGCGAAGCCGGGGACCGAGTGGGCCGGCTGATCGGGCGACTCCTCGAACGACCAGAGCTCTACGCCGTCGAGACCTAAAACCCGCAGTCGGCCCACCTGTCCGAGCGGTCGAAACCGGCTCCGGCGACGCTACTCCTCGGGCTTCGGCTCGGCGCTGGCGACAAGCCACAGACCGGCGTAGTCACGCATCAACCGCATCCTCATTCGGTCGAGCGATTTGGCCTCTCCGGTGTTCCCCGCCAGCAGGAGCGTCTCGCGGAAGTGCGAGAACTGCCGCAAGTACCAGTCGGCCAGACGCAGGACGCTCGAGATCCTCCGTGTCGGAATCGGGCCGCCCAAGACCCCACGGCTTCGCGAAACCTGGATCTCCTCGACTTCGGTGTTGATCTTGCGCCGCAGGGCAGCCGCGGCGAGAAGAAAGCGATCGATTCGCTCATTGCCTCCGAGTCCCTCGGTCAGAGACTCATAGGCGCTCATTTCCCGCGTCTCCAAGCGAAAAGCCAGTAGATCAGACGCTGCCAAGGCGCCGCCGGCAGTCTCGTTTGCAGTCTCCAGACCCTCCAACAACATTCTGAGCTCTTCGCCGATCAGGTCCCTTTCTTCTCTCGATATTGCGATCGCTCCCACGGTGGGTCGGTGATCCGCCCGCCCAGCCTCCTCGAGCGGCAAATCCCGGGCTCCTTCTTCGGCTCCGACCTCGAGTCGCTCGAGTACCAAGTCGACCGAACGGCGGATAGCCGCCAGGTCCGCAAGACGGATGTCGTGGTTCTGAAGCTTCTTTTGAAAACTCTCTACCTCGCCGTGAAGAGAGTTCACCGAATCGGCCAGCTGGCTGTCGATACGACCTTTTACTTCCAACGCCGAAACCCGTTCGTAGTCGGCGAAGATCTGCTCCTCTTCGATGGCCGACAACTCCTCGACACGAGACCGAAACACCAGATTGGTGTCGACAACCATCGGTAACACCGACTTTTCGAACAGCAGGCTTCCCAAGCCGTGCTTGACTCCGCGGTAGTGCTCTATCAGCTCCCGTTCCGTGAGCTCGGCAAAGGATTCGATCCCGCGAATCTCCGAACGCACCGCCTGAATCATCTTCAGGCGATTGGCGACTCTCTGCGGGTCGGTGTCTTCCCGGATCGCCGAATGAATGCTGATGCCTTCCAAGATCCTCCTCAAGCGGCTTTGGTCTCCTCGCTGATCCTTACCAACGATCAGCTCTGCCAGTCGCGCCAGAAGAAAGTCCACTTTGTCGATCCGATCGGCGTCCCAGGAGCGGTCGACTTGGATTTCCTGGTAGAACCGAACGAGGTCCAGTAGGATCCTCTGATCCTGGCTCTTGACCCGCTGGAAGAACAACCGCAACAGAGAGGGAGTAATCTTGCGATCCTCCGCATCGAGCACACCGATCAGCCGAGCGAGGTCGGAGCGGATGGCAGCCAGGCTTTCGAGCTGTCTCTGGGGCTCCGGATCGTTGAGCCTACGGGAAACCTCTTTTAGGCTTTTGTAGAGACTCTGAAAATCGACCGGATAATCGGCGAGCTGCTTGTTGCCAAAGAACTTCCTCAGACCCTCGACAAACCGATGGTAGGTCCACGCCGCTTTGTACCGCGCCGAGAGCTCAATGTAGGAGCCGTGTAGAGGGTTGACGTCCTCTGGAATTGTCATGACAAAAGCAACGGGAAGATCTACGATCGCCAGGGGATATTAGAACATGCACGCCCACAAAAAAAGCGACCACAAGATCCTGATCTCAGCAGCAACGCTCCAAAAAAGGATCTCCGCCCTCGCCAAACAGATCAACGCCGACTACGCCGACCTGTCGGAGCCCTTGGTCTGTATTGGCGTGCTGAAGGGTTCGATCTTCTTCCTGGTCGACCTGCTCAAGCAGGTTACCGTGCCCCTCGTCATCGATTTCCTGCAAACCTCGAGCTATCGCTCCGGGAGCGAGCCAGGGGAAGTCCGTATCCGGAAGGACATCGATGTCGCGATCCGCGGTCGTCATGTTCTCCTGATCGAAGACATCGTCGATACGGGTTTCACGCTCAAGACCATTCTCGAGCTGTTCCGATTCCGTGGCGCCGCGAGTGTCAAGCTCTGTGCGATGCTGGACAAGGCGGAAGCTCGGGAGATCGAAGTACCCGTCGACTACCGCGGTTTCGAGATCGACGACATCTTTGTGATCGGCTACGGGCTGGACTTCGATGAACGCTATCGAGAGCTGCCCTACATCGGCGTTTACGCCGACAGCGCCGGGACCAACTCATGATCGGATGGCGATAGGAGGTCGCGTTGAAGACTCATCATACAAAGCATGCACCGGAGGCGATCGGTCCCTACTCACAGTCCGTATCGATCGACGGCTGGCTCTTCACCTCCGGTCAAGTGGCGCTCGACCCGCAGAGCGGCGAGATCGTCGAGGGCGGTTTCGAGGCGCAGGCGCGCCAGGTTTTGGAGAACCTGACCGCCGTGCTGGCCTCGGCCGGCTGCTCCTACACCGACGTCATCAAGTCGACGGTCTTTGTCGGCGACATGGCCGACTTCCCGCTCCTCAACAAACTCTACGGGGAGGCCATGGGCGGCCACCGCCCGGCGCGCTCGACGGTGGAGGTCGCCGGACTACCCAAGGGAGCGCTGCTAGAGATCGAGATGATCGCGCGGATTCCTTAGCAGCCCGTGGTGGAATCCAGATGGTCGCGCGGAAAGGGCTTACGGTGCGCCTTGCAAGACGCGGGGAGGAGTCGATGCGGCGTCATTGCACATCGCCGATAACGAGGAACGAACGGTGGCGCGCCGTAACCCCTTGTCGTCCTCTGGGTCGCGGCATCGGTCAGATGAAGACGGGACCATCTCATGCACCCCCGGCACTGAGCTCCGCTCGCAGCTCCTGCAGAAGGCCACCTTCGGAGCCGGCGGCGTAGTGATCGATCTCGCGACGGACGGCGGGCTCCAACCATTCGACAATCCCCAGGTTGCCTTCTCGCGCCATCGCCTGGAAATCCTGCGCTCCGGTATCGACACGACGAGCCGCGCTGTAGAAAGCCTGCGCATGCCCCTCGGGCCGGTCGAGCAGAAGAAGAAGCTCGCCGACGACCGAGAGACTTGCTGCCAATTCGCGGTTGCGGCCGGCCCGCCCCGGCTGCTTCCACGGCGGCCTTGGCAGGAATGGCTCCAGGCCACATCGCGCCGCCGCCCGCGCAAACTCCAACCGGCTTGGCTCCGAGCCATGAAAGAGCGAATCGAATGTGCCCTCGTCCCCCAGTGTCGAAAGCCGTCGGCGCTCTTCGGAGGAAAGCGCCGGGACGAGTCCCATGGCCACTCGCGCGCCGGCTCCGGCGAGCGCTTTCAGTCCGACTCGCCGGTGTTCGGGTCGGTCCGTCAATCCGGCAATCAGGGGCCAGACAACGGCAGCTCCCCGGGGGAGCAGGGATAGCTTGCCCCAGTCGGAGACAAGAGCCAACTCCGTCAGATCGTAGATGACGGTCGCCTCCGGTATGGGCTCCTCGCCCGGCCTCAACTGAGCGAGAACAGGCAAGCCCCTGGAGGCGAGACGGCCGCACAGATCTCGGCACCAGCGGCTGGCCTCCGGGCGCACCGGCGGCAGGTACACAGTGTCTTCGAACGAAGCAGGGTCGGGTGCGCCAAGGGCCGTGACATCCCGGAATCCGGCGTCGGCCAATCCTCCTCGCGCCAGATCCAGGAATTCTTCGTGCGGACCAGGCCATCTGCGCGGAGCCCACCGGACCCAACACCGGGCCGGCTCGGCAAGAGTCTCTGCAAAACGTAGCGCCAAATCGGATCTCAACCCACCAGCGCTTCGGCAAACTCGCGCGGGCGGAACTCGACCAGATCCTCAGCGCCCTCACCAACACCGAGAAACATCACCGGGATCCTCAGCTCCCGCGCTATCGCCACCGTGACACCACCCTTTGCAGTGCCGTCTACCTTCGCGAGAAGAATCCCATCGACAGCGACATGGCGGGTGAATTCCCGCGCCTGGGAGATCGCGTTCTGTCCGGTCGTCGCATCGAGAACCAAGAGAGTTCTCTTCTTCCACCCGGCGGCCGTGCGTTCGATCACCCTCTTGATCTTGGCCAGTTCCGCCATCAGGCCTTGGCGATTGTGCAGGCGGCCGGCGGTATCTACGATGACGTGATCCGCACTTCGAGCGGCTCCTGCCTGCAAAGCATCGTAGACAACTGCCGCGGGGTCCGCGCCCGCCTTCTGCTTCACGACATCAATGTCCAATCGATCCGCCCAGAGCTCCAGTTGTTCCGTGGCGGCCGCTCGAAAAGTGTCCCCCGCGGCAAGCAGTACCCGATCGCCATGTCGCTGGTGCCAAGCGGCCAGCTTGGCGGCCGAAGTCGTCTTACCCACGCCGTTGACACCGACGAGCAAGGTCACCAGACGACCGGCTGGGCGGGCGGGCGGCTGTGGCGCGTCGAGCAAGAGAACCGCGACCCGATCGGCCAGATGGTCACGCAGCCGAGAGAGATCGCCACCCTCGAATCGCTTCGCTTCCTTGCGGACGGACTCCACTAGCTCTTGCGAAGTCTCGACGCCAAGATCCGCCGCGATCAAACCCTCCTCGAGGCTCTCGAGGGTCTCTTCATCGAGGAAGGCTCGGTCGGCGATTGCCGCCTCCACCCTGCCGAACATCTCGGTATGGGTCATCAAAAGACCCCTCTTGAGCTTCTTCCAGAAGCCCTTCCCCGACTCGGGACCGGACGCCATCTAGCCTGACCTTCTCACCAGCGTCCGTCGCGAGACGAGCCACGGCAAGTTCCGGCTGGCCGGGTCATTTCGGAAAGAGCTCGCGCTCGAGTTCGTCCATCGCGCGTTCAAGGTTGCGCCGCGCTCGCGCCGGCAACGCCGGGGTCTTCTGAGCTAGAACCAGATAGTAGCCGTCGGGAAGTGTCGTCAAGTGGAGGTGGGCCGCCTCGTGCTGAATGTGGAGAGTCTTGGGTTGACCAAGTCCGGCGGCTTCCACGGCCGAAGCGGTCTGTCTCAGGTAGATCCCGAGATAGGCCGCTACTACTTTGACATCGAACACCTCGTACTCCGAGGTAGCCATCTCGACCATTTCGCCGGCATCATCGACGAACATCACCGCCAGAGCGTTCGGGTCGCCTGCCAGAAGGTTGGCGAGTGTGTATTGGAAAGGCATCGAGATCAGCTACTTTCTTCGGTCCTCAGCCGGACGCCGCTACAGCCGGTTGTGCCGGTGTCGGAGACTCAACGGGTCGTCGCAGTTGTACCTGCCCGGCTTCGAAGGCGCGCAAAAACGCCGTCACGACCTTTGCGTCGAAGCGCTGGCCGGCAAGTTCTCGGAGTTTCTGCACTGCAAAGGCGGGCTCGTAGGCCTTCTGATATGGACGGTTGGTGGTGATGGCGTCGAATGTGTCCGCAACACCGACGATACGAGCCATCAGGGGTATGCGCTCTCCCACCAAGCCGTCGGGGTAGCCCTTGCCGTTCCACGCCTCGTGATGCCATCGGATCGCCGGGATCATTTCTCTGAGCTGGTCGATCCGGCTCATGATCTCGGCGCCGATCACGGGATGCCTCTTCATCTCCTCG
>JAOTZA010000008.1 GCA_029861655.1 Acidobacteriota bacterium
TTGCCGGAGGCTCGAACACCTCGCGCCCTTCGAGCGTACGGTAGCGGGTGAACTCGAATCGCGTCAGGTTGCCCTCCCGGTCATGATACGAAAGCGCGCGCAGTCGAGTGCCATCTTGCGAGATCGTTACCTTCGCGTCGCGGATTCCGTCACCCGCTGCCACCGCCGATGGAGACCCGTTGTCAAAAGGGACGAGCTCGACTGTAGGGCCGTCCAGGCCTTCCGCCAGACGGGCACGGTATCTGAGCCGCAGCTCGTCGATCTCCAGCCGCAGCAGTTCGAGCCCGGGTTGCTCTTCGGGGCCCAAAAACTGCCGGCGGCCGCTCGCCTCGCCCTGGTTCCACGTATATGCGACGTGACCGCACAGCAGGAAGGTCTTTGGGAAGTCGCCGGAGTAGTCCCAGCGAATGCACTCTGGAAGATCCATGGAGATTCGGCCCTCCTCGGCGTCGCCGGTGGAGAATCCAGCGGCGACAAAAGTCTGCTCGAAGTCGGCGACCAGCGGCGAAGTGCCCTGGATCTGGCTGCGCAACGAAGCCAATGCCCCCCAGGCGTCCTCCGCTGCGCCGGCGGGCGTCCGTTGCGGAGCCAAAAACCCCAGCACCAGTCCACACAAGATCGCGATCGACCGAGCTCTATCCATCGGTGGCTAGACCTTTCAAAATCAATGCCGGAAGTGGCGACGTCCGGTCATCAACATCGCGATTCCGTGCTCGTCGGCCGCCGCGGTGACTTCGGTGTCGCGCTTGCTGCCGCCCGGTTGAACGATCGCCCGGACGCCCGCTTCCGCGAGCGCGTCCAGGCCGTCACGGAAGGGGAAGAAACCGTCCGAGGCGGCCACACAGCCCTCGGTTTCAAGCTGTGCCTTGGTGACCGCAAAACGCGCCGCGTCCACCCGGCTCATCTGGCCTGCGCCGATTCCGACACTCTGGTATTCGTTGGTGATCACGATCGAGTTCGAGCTCGCCGCGCGGACAACGCGCCATGCGAAACCAAGAGCGGTACGCTCGGCCTGGGTGGGTTGCCGCTTGGTCGGGCAGACCCATTGGCTTTCATCCTCTTCCATCGGGTCGACTGTTTGAGCGATAAAGCCACCGGGTACCGGACGTAGCTCGTGGTCGCCGGGGCGGGTTTTCTCGAGCTCACAGGCAAGTAGCCTTAGATTCGATTTCTTGGCGAGCTTGGGCAACGCGTCTGCGGCGAAATCCGGTGCCAGCACGAGCTCCACAAAACGCCCGGCGATCGCCGCAGCAAGCTCGACATCCACCGGGCGATTGACCGCGATCGCCGATCCAAAGGCCGACACCGGGTCGCACGCCAGAGCGCGCTCGTAGGCATCGACGGCGGTGTCGCCGCGACCGACACCGCAGGGGTTGTTGTGCTTGATAATGGCTGCGGCGGGTTCTGTGTGTAGCGCCACCGTGCGCAGGGCGGCCGCCGCGTCCAAGAGGTTGTTGTAGGACAGCTCTTTGCCCTGCAGCTGGGTGAAGCCGCCAAAGACACCGGTGTCGCCCTGAACCCGGTACAAGGCGGCTCCCTGATGAGGGTTCTCGCCGTAGCGCAGTTCACTTTGCTTCGCGAGATCGAGCAGCAGGTGCTGGGGGAATTGTTCGTCTTCGCTTTCCGAGAGATGCTCGAACCAGTCAGAGATCGCGGCGTCATAAGCTTGCGTATGGCGGAACGCCTTGACCGCCAACTGCCGACGGAGTGCCTCGGGAACGAGACCGTCGGTCTCCTCCAGGGCCGCCAGGATCTGAGGGTAATCCTCGGGGTCCACCACCACCACGACACCCTGGTAGTTCTTGGCGGCAGCGCGCACCATACAGGGCCCGCCGACGTCGATCGAGTCGACGACCTTGGCGATATCCACACCGGGTTTTCGTGACGTCTCACGGAAAGGGTAGAGGTTGGCAACAACTAGATCGATTGGAGCGATGTCGTGATCGCGCAGTTCGGCGACGTGTGAGGCACGACCGCGGTCGGCGAGAATGCCACCATGGATCTTGGGGTGGAGCGTCTTGACACGGCCGTCCAGAATTTCCGGATAGCCCGTCAGATCGGCAACCCGAACGACCTGCAACCCGGCCGACTCGAGTGCCCGAAAGGTGCCGCCGGTCGACAAGATCTCGATTCCCAGCCGATCGAGCCCCTTGGCGAAATCGACGAGGTCTCGCTTGTCATAAACGGAAACGAGGGCACGGTGGGCGGTCAGCATGAGATGCGTGGAGATCCGTTTCCTGTCAACGGCCGGCGGCTTTGCTCGGACCCAGCGGTAGATCCCTTTCGTCCGCTCCGCCTGCGCGTATCCAGATATACCTCAGCACCGCCGCAACGTCGCTCACTGCGTGACTGAAGGCGAGCGAGCCGACGCCGAAGGCCGTGGAGCGGTCATCGAACGCCGAGATGCCGTCGATTCGGCCGATCCGCTCGTACTCGCGACCGACGAGCGGGTAGAGCCCGCGGCCGCGCTCCAGGCTGCGGCCGATCATCGCGCGGAGATCGTCAGGGACACCCAGGTCTCGCCCGTCGCCGTAAAACACTACAGGGAACTTAGGGTACGAGGCCTCTACATAGCGGAGATAGTCGGCGAAGTACCGGGCTTCGGCTGGGTCCGAGTTTGCGGTAGTCAGTGGATTGTTGGCGTCGGCAACAAAATGCGCCACCACTCCGATTTGGAAAACGATTTCCTGGAAGGGCTGGTGGCTGCGAATCGCGGTGACGGCGCGCTCCACCTCGGTCTCGAGCGTCGGCGCGAGGATGCCGCTGCCATCCTCGTTGGTGACATGTTTGGTGGCCTCACTGGGCTCGAAGGGTGTCAACAGGCCGCGCCGCATCTGTTTCTTGTGACGGACGAGTTGCCGACGCAGGTCGGGCGGCGCGATCGACGCCGCCTGGTCGAGAATCGCCAGTTGAGTGCGCGGCGACCACGCCTCGGCGGGAGCGGCGCCAAGCGCTACGGCGAGGACAGTTGCGCCTATGGTGACTGAGCCCGTCCGCATCGGCGCATTCTATCGCCTTGACTCATGGGAGTCTTACCGCTATAAAGCTACGGGGCCGCGGATAGGGCTTTCCACCCGATCTTCCATCGACCCCGTGCCCAGGTAGCTCAGTTGGTAGAGCACCTGACTGAAAATCAGGGTGTCGGTGGTTCAAATCCGCCCCTGGGCACCATTCAAACCCCCGGGGAAGTGGGCGTCTTGCTCCGTCATCGCCTTGACCGGAGTCGCGGTTAAGATCCGAGAATATGTGCGGCTCGAGAACGTTGTTCTGGTTGATCCTCGCTGGCGGTGGTCTCGGGTTGAGTGCTTGTGACGGTCCAGCCGGTAGCGAGCAGCCCAAGGTCGCAACTGGCGCTTCGGCTTCCCGAGGATTCGCCGGCCGGGAAAGCTGCGCCCCCTGTCACGTCGTCGAAACGAAGTTCTGGGAGGGCTCGCATCACGACCTGGCGATGCAGGAGGCGACGGCGGCCACCGTGCTCGGCGACTTCGACGACGCGAACTTCACGCATGCCGGCGTGACCTCGACGTTTACCCGGCGCGACGCCCGGTTCTTCGTCCGCACCGATGGCCCGGACGGTGAGCTCACCGACTACGAGATCGCCTACACCTTCGGCCAGGTTCCGCTCCAGCAGTACCTGATCGAGTTCGCCAACGGTCGCTATCAAGTCCTTCCGCTCTGCTGGGACACGCGCCCGGCCGAGAAGGGCGGCCAGCGCTGGTTTCACCTCTACCCAGACGAGACGATCGATCACACGGACCAGCTCCACTGGACCGGGCCGATGCAGAACTGGAACTACATGTGCGCCGAGTGCCACTCGACCAACGTCCGGAAGAACTATCGAGCGGCGAGCGACACCTACGAGACCTCGTGGTCCGAGATCGACGTCTCTTGCGAGGCCTGTCATGGCCCCGGATCACGCCACGTTGAGTGGGCCGATGCGGTGGCGCGCAAGGAGACACCGCCGGAAGTCGAGCATTTCGGCCTGGCCGTCCGCCTCGAGGATCCCGGGCGAGACACCTGGATCGTCAACCCCGACACCGGCAAGGGAATCCGGCTGACGCCGCCCATCGAGACCGCCGAAATGGAAACCTGCGCCCGTTGTCACTCCCGACGCACGGCTCTGGACGACAACTACCGGCACGGGCGGCCGCTGGAAGACACCCACCGTCTGGCTCTGCTGGACGAGACCCTCTACCACCCTGACGGCCAGATCCTAGACGAGGTCTACGTCTACGGCTCCTTCCTGCAAAGCAAGATGTACCAGGCCGGGGTCACCTGCAGCGATTGCCACGAGCCCCACCACCAGACCCTCCGATTCCCCGGCGACGACGTCTGCTCCCGTTGCCACACGGCAGAGGTGTTCGACGACAAGAGTCATCACTTCCATGAGGCCGAAACCTCGGGCTCTCATTGCGTCGACTGTCACATGCCACCCAAGAACTACATGGTGGTCGACCCCCGGCACGACCACTCGATGCGCGTGCCCCGCCCCGATCTCTCGCTCGAGCTTGGTACACCCAACGCATGCAACGGTTGCCACCAAGATCGCTCGGCACGATGGGCGGCGGACAAGGTGGCGAACTGGTACGGCCCCGATCGAAGAACCGAGCCGCACTATGGCGAAGTGATCGCAGCGGCACAGCAAGGCGACACCGCGGCGGGTCCGCGGCTGCTGGATCTGTTGAAGGACTCTGCCGTGCCCGCCATCGTCCGCGCCTCGGTTCTCGAGCTCGTCCCCGCCTATCTGACCCCCGAACTATTGCGTGCGACGGAGTCGTCGCTATCGGACGCCGATCCATTGGTTCGACGCGCGGCGATCGCGGTCACCGAAGTGATCGATCCTCAAACGAGGGTCCGTCTCGTCTCTCCGCTGCTCGACGACCCCGTTCGGACGGTGCGCATGCAGGCGGCTCGAGTGCTGCTCCCGGTGCCGGCGAGCGCGAGTGCCGGGCTCAACCGCTCGAGCATCGAGCGTGGCACCGCCGAGTATGAAGCAGCTCAGTGGTTCAACGCCGATCGCGCCGAGGGTAGGCTCAACCAGGCTTGGCTTCACCTTCAGCGCGGCGAGCCCGACCGCGCGGAACAAGAGTACCTCCGAGCCCTCGAGATGGCGCCTTGGTTCGGGCCTGCCTATGTCAACCTGGCCGACCTCTACCGAGCCCAAGGTCGTGAAACCGAGGGCGAGAATCTGTTGCACCGAGGTCTCGAAAGAATCGACGAGTCGGCCGAACTCCACAACGCATTGGGCCTTCTTCTGGTGCGGCTGAAGCGACTGCCCGAAGCTCTTCTCGAGCTCGAACGGGCGGCCGAGTTGCGTCCTGAATGGCCACGTTACGGCTACGTCTATGGCATCGCGCTCAACTCTGCGGGCGAGACCGCACGGGCCTTGGCCGTGTTGAAGAAGGCGCACGAATCGTTCCCGGCCGACAGGGAGACCCTCACGGGGCTGGTGTCGATCAGCCGGGAGAGCGGCGATCGGGCCGGCGCTCTTCGCTACGCTCGCAAGCTCCTCGAGTTGGCTCCGGGAAATCCCTCGGTGCAGCAGCTCGTGAGCCAGCTCGAGAACCAGTAAGAACTGACTTCAAATCCACTCCCGAGGAAATCGACCATGCGCATCTCTCATAACGTCCCGCGGGTCACCGCTCGCCGTCTTGCCATCCTGTTACTTCTTGTCGTCACGACCGGGTCTGCCACCGCGCTGCTGGCCGCAGATCTCCAGTCGGACTACGCGCTGGAATCGAGATTGCTCGAGAACGAACTCGAACGCTACGTCGAGACGCGCGAGAGGGAGTCGCAAGCCATCGAGGAGGTTCGACGAGCCTCGAGCCAGCTGGACGGTGTTCTTGCCGACCCCAACTCGCCCGTCGGCCACATGCGAGAGCTGGAGGCGACCTTTGCGGCGGCGCGTGAGACTGCCTATCTACGTCTCAAAGAAACCGCCGAGGCTCGCCGGCGCATGTACGACCGAATGGAGCGGCTCGCCGAGATCGCACGGGGACTCGAGGCGCGTCCGCCCGAGCCGGTGGCCGCAGCCGAAAGCGGTCCGGAGGGTTTGTGGAAGTTTCGGTTCCACGGCATCGAGGTCTATGCCCTTTCAGACCTCGGCTTCCAGATTGGTGGCCTCGATGGCGGCTGGACCGTCAACGGTCCCTATCGCACCAGTAATGGCCATCGCGGGACCTTGCGTGGCTTCTTCCGGGGCAACCGACTGGATCTCGAGGCCATCGATTCCCGGCGCGGCAAGGTTGCGGTGTTGAGCGGCTCGGTGGATGGTAGTGGCCGCCTCGAGGGAACATGGCAGGCGGTCGAGACGGAGATGCATACCGACCGGCCCAAGGGCGGAGTATGGACTGCACACAGGGTTTCCTCGGAGTCCGAAGTGGTCTTGGACTAGGGTGGGACGGACCCTTCGGTGTTTCCTACTCTTGACCCTTGTTGCTGCGAGCGGCGAGAGCCAAGAAGTCCACTACTCCTACGCCCACAGCGGTACCGGCTTCTTCTCGCTCGGCGGCCGGTCGGTCCAGGTGGCGCGGATCCCGTTCGCATATCGCCTGCGCGAAGCCGAGAACGAGCAGTGGGGGTTGAAGCTGAGGTTCCCGGTGTCTCTGGGCTTCCATGAGTTCACCATCCGGGAAGGCCTCGACCAGCCACTCAAGGAAACGGTCGAAACTATAGCTTTGGCGGTGGGACTCGAGGCCGAGATCCCGAGGTGGAAGAGCTGGCGGCTCAAACCGTACGCCGAGATCGGGCTCGGTAAACGGCTCTCGGGAAACGAGGAGGCCCTTCTCTACCGGGCCGGGATGCGGAGCGTGTGGCGGGTGCCTCGCGAGCGGCTGGACCTGCGTCTCGGCGCGGCGCTCAAGTTCGAGGGTTTCGAGCTGCTCGACGGCGATGCCAGAGACTCCTATGGAGTGGCCGAGGTTGGAGGCGAGATCCGATGGCCCGCCGGCTTCGAACTTCGGGAGAACCCTGCGAACTTGGGCGCCTATCTGATTGCTCGTCGGTTTCTCCCCGAGATCGAGCTGGTTCCTCGCGGGTCCGAGCCGACGGTCATCGAGAACCAGACAGAGCTAGGTCTCACGTTCGGCACCGAGCCGAGCCTCTCGCTCTGGGGCCTCGACGCCCCCAGACTCGGCCTGGCCTATCGCTGGGGAGATGGTCTCTCGGCCTACCGCCTCAACTTCGGCTTCCCCTTTTGATCGAGAACGCTTGGTATCGTCCGTCGTCGCCGTTCAGACAAAACCTCCGAAGAATCGAGACTGCCCCCATGAGAACGATCACGATCCTTCTGCTCACCACACTTCTTGCGTGCTCAGGTTCCGGGCAGGACGAGGCCACCGTCGGGTCGGAGACCGGACATCCAGCCGACGCACCGCCCGCGACGGTCGAAAAGCCGGGCCGCGAGGCTGAGCCTGAAGACAGCGAGAACCCCGATGACAACGTGCTTCTCGAGCGCGCCCGCCAGCCCTTCCTGGGCGACCTGCCCGAGCTGCGCGAGCGGCGCTTTGTGCGGGCCCTGGTCAGCTACAGCAAGACCAACTTCTTCCACGATGGCGCCACGGCGCGCGGCTTCGAGGTCGATCTGCTCCAAGCCTGGGAGAAGAGCCTCAACCAGGGGGCGAAAACCTACGACCGGATCAAGGTGGTCTTCGTCCCGACACCCTTCGACCGACTGATGGACGACCTCCTGGAGGGTCGGGGCGACATCGCCGCGGCCGGGCTGACGGTGACGCCGGAGCGCACCGCCCGGGTCTCCTTCAGCGAACCCTATATTCCCAAGGTCGAGGAGGTCCTGGTCCACCATCGAGGAGTCGATGATGTTCCAGACCTCGACTCTTTGAGCGGTCGGCGTGTCCTGGTGCGCTCCGGCGGCAGCTACGTCGAACACCTGAAGTCTCTCAACCAACGACTCGACGATAACGGTGCGCGCGCCGTCGAGATCGTCGAGGCAGATCCACGGCTGGTGACCGAGGACCTTCTCGAAATGGTCAACTCGGGCGCGATCGAAATGACGGTTGCCGACCGCCACATCGCCGAGGCCTGGGCCGAGGTCCTACCGGACATCGTGGTCCGCGATGACCTCGCGCTCCACAGCGGAGGGACGATCGCCTGGGCCGTGCGCCCGGACAGCCCGAGGCTCCTCGAGAGCCTCAACGCTCTTGTGCGCGAGAACCGCAAGGGCTCGCTTCTCGGCAATATCCTCTTCAAGCGCTACTACGCCAAGTCGAAGTGGATCGCCAACCCGGTGTCGCCCGCCGAGCGCGCCAAACTACAGGAGCACATCGCGTTGTTTCAGAAGTACGGCGAGCAATACGGGTTCGACTGGCTGGCGCTGGCGGCTCAGGCCTATCAAGAGTCTGGGCTCGATCAGAGTGTCGAGAGTTCGGCCGGCGCCGTCGGTGTGATGCAGATCAAGCCGAGCACCGCCGCCGACAAGAATGTCGGCGTCCCCGACGTTCACCTTCTCGAAAACAACATCCACGCCGGGACCAAGTACCTGGCGTTCCTGCGCGACCGTTACTTCAGCGACGCTGAAATCGAGCCGGCGGTCCAGGTCGACTTTGCCTGGGCGGCCTATAACGCCGGCCCGGCCCGGGTGCGCCGCCTGCGGGCAAAGGCCGCCGACAGGGGGCTCGACCCCAACCGATGGTTCTTCAATGTCGAGCGGATCGCCGCCGAGGAAATCGGCCGCGAGACCGTCGACTACGTCGCCAACATCAACAAGTACTACCTCGCCTACCGTCTCCGGTTCGAAGCCAACCGCGAACGGTAGGCCCACAACACGGGTCCCTAGGGGCCCCTCAGGCCCTGCGGTATCCTCGCGGGTCCACGAGGAGGTGCCTTGCAATGAAACGACTTGCCATTTTCTGTTTTCTGTTTGTAGCTACCGCGGCTCTTTGTACCGCGGGCATGAAGGTCAAAACCAAAACCGGCCGGGGAACCGCTCTGGCCTCCTACGAGACCTACGCCTGGAAGAGCCAGCACGACGCCGAGTCGGAGCACATTCTGGCGGCAGGATCTCCCAGCGCTCAGATCCTGGAATCGGTCGCCGATCCGATGCTGCGCAAGTACGGGCTCTCCCTGGAGTCCAACGGCGAACCCGATCTCTTGGTCCGCTACACCGGGGTCTCGCGCGAGATGCTCAACATCGAGGGCACGACCCGGGACCTCGGCGGCAACGCCACCTGGATCGGGGATCCCCACGCCCATTCGATGATGATGCAGCGAGAAGGAACCCTGCTGCTCGAGATCGTCGACGCAGTGACCGAGAAGCTGGTGTGGGCCGGTTGGGCTACCGACGCGGTCGATACCGTCCCCAACCCCGTCAAGATCACCAAGAAGATCGAAAAGGCGACTAAGAAAATCCTGAAAGAGCTGCCGTAGGCTAGCCCCTACTTCTTCTTCTTTTTCTTGGCCTTGAGCTTCTTCACGTGGGTCAGCCGGGTCGGCTGGGTGCCGGCGAACTCGACGTCGAGCCGGCCGGTCTCCTTGTTGATCGAGAGCTCGGCGCCACCGATCGCGGTGCCTTCACCTTCGCCGGTTTCCGGATCGAGTTCGAGAATCACCAAGCTGACGTTGTAGTCGCGGCTGCGGAAACCGCGGGAGAGCTCGAGAAAGCCCATCGGGCGGTCCGTCGCCAAAACGATCCGGCGCTTGCCGTCGACCTCCACTTGCCAGGCGTACTGCATGCCGTAACCCAGCGTTTGCGGCAGCTTGAGGTAGCCCTTCTCGCTCACATCGTCCAAGGCGTCATAGAGCGCCTCGTTGCCGTTCTCGACAAAGGTCTTGATCAGGGCTTGGCGCTCTTCCGGCGAAGTCCACTCATAGATCACGATGTCGAGGTTCGCCGCTTCTCCTATGTTGATGTCGAAGGCGCGAGCGCGAAAACGCTCCAGCGGCTCCCTCTTCTCCTTGGCCCACACGGGGCCGGAAGCCATCGTCAGTAGTGCAATGGCGAGGGCGAGGGCGAGCGAAGTGAGCCGGGCGGTCTTAGCTGCGAGCTTTGTCTTCATAGGGTCATCTCCTGGTCGATTGGGTCGGTCTGAAGGATTCTCACTAGCCGAGACTGGACGCGAGATACTACGACAATTCCCGGCGAGTGTTGCCTCCGGGGTGGAACCTGCCAGCTACGGTGCCGCCTCCTCCCGGGACCCTCGAGTCCTGGTGCAACCTGTTGCACCATTGTCAGTAGTCAAGGGCAGAATGTCGCTCTTTCCAGCCATTTGCTCGGCTTCCGCAGCGCACGGCCGACGCCCGTAACTCATTTTTTCCCAGGGCGTTAGACCCTCTCCACCCGCCCAGGACTTGTGCGGGCATGCACCTTGCTCTATCTGTCGACGATTGCTATCTTTCGGCGGACGAACCCGCCAACCAACACTAGGGAACTAACAAAACGACTGGAGGGGCTTCTTGAAGAACTCGAAATGGACGCTGTGGTCGGTCATCGGCCTCGCGATCTTGATGCTCGCGGGAGCCACAACCGCTTCGGCGCAAGACAAACCCAACATCCTCGTCATCTTTGGCGACGACATCGGGATGTACAACATCAGCGCCTACCACCGCGGCATGATGGGTGGTTCGACACCCAACATCGACAGAATCGCCAACGAGGGCGCGCTGTTCACCGACTACTACGCGCAGCAAAGCTGCACCGCCGGCCGAGCGGCCTTCATCACCGGGCAGCACCCGTTTCGCACCGGTCTCCTGACCATCGGCATGCCCGGCTCCGACCAGGGCCTGCAGGATCAGGATCCGACCCTTGCCGAGCTGCTCAAGCCACACGGCTACGTCTCCGGTCAGTTCGGCAAGAACCACCTCGGCGACCTTGACCAGTTCATGCCGACCAATCACGGCTTCGACGAGTTCTTCGGCAACCTCTACCACCTGAATGCGGAAGAGGAGCCGGAGACCTACCACTATCCGAAGGACCACGCCTTCCACGAGAAATTTGGTCCCCGGGGAGTCCTCAAGTGCACTGCCGACGGCGGCTGCGAAGACACCGGCCCGCTGACCCGCAAGCGCATGGAGACGGCCGACGACGAGTTCCGGGATGCGGCGGTCGACTTCATGAAGCGCGCGGTCGATGACGACAAGCCGTTCTTCGTCTGGCTGAACGCGACCCGCATGCACGTCTGGACCCGGCTTAGCCCCGAGTGGGACGGCAAGACCGGCTACGGCCTCTACGCCGACGGTATGGCCCAGCACGACTACGACATCGGCATCGTGCTCGACAAGTTGGACGAGTGGGGCATCGCCGACAACACCATCGTTGTCTACTCGACCGACAATGGCGCCGAGAAGATCACCTGGCCCGACGGCGGCACAGTCCCGTTTCGGGGTGAGAAGGGCACCACCTGGGAAGGTGGCTTCCGCGTTCCGGCGGCGGTCCGCTGGCCGGGTACCGTCAAGCCGGGCACGATCGTCAACGACATCTTCTCCCACGAGGACTGGGTGCCGACGCTCATGGCCGCAGCCGGCGATCCCGACATCAAAGAGAAGCTCAAGAAGGGGCACTCCGCGGCCGGCAAGACCTTCAAGACCCACCTCGACGGCTACGACCAGCGCGCGGCCCTTTCTGGAGAGGGCGAGGGTGCCCGCAACGAGATCTTCTATTTCGACGCCGGCGGCAACCTGAACGCAGTCCGCTACCAGGATTGGAAGATCCACTTCTCGATCATGGAGGGCGGCATCAACGAGGCCTACCGCAAGAGCCCGAGCTGGCCGCTGGTCATCAATCTGCGCGCGGACCCATTCGAGGTTACTCCCGACTCGGGGCTCTACATCCGCTGGTACGCCGACCAGATGTGGCTCTTCGTTCCGGCACAAGCCTACGTCGGCCAGTTTCTGGCCACCTTCCGGGAGTTCCCGCCCAGTCAGGCGGTCGGCTCGTTGAGCGTCGAGAAAGTCTTGCAGGCACTGCAGACGCAGAACTCTCGGCAGTAGATGCCAGCTGTTTCAAGATGGGCCTTCGGAGTCGCTGCTGCGCGCAGGAGGCCCGTTTCATTTTCCGGCGGAAGACCGGACATCACGCCCACGCAGGTTCCTCGGGCCCTGGTGCAACCGGTTGCGCCATTGCCTCTAGCCAAGGGGCAGCATGTCGCCCCTGAACCGACCCACCTTGGTCTCGGAAGCGAACGCCTGAAGCCAGTAACCTGTCTTTTTCCAACGCGTTAGCCCGTTCCATCGCGCCACGACCCATGCGGGCATGCACCTTGCTCTATTCGACAGCGATCGCTATTTTGCGGCGGACGAATCCGTCAACTCTGGAGTTTGAAAAGGAAAGAACTATGAAGAGGACCAGTCCTCTCTCAATCGCCATCGCAATGTTCGCACTTGTGCTGACGGCCTGCGGCCAGACCGACGGAACATCAGCAGACGAGGCGACGGCTGAGCCCAAAGTCGCGGAGTCGTCCGACCTTCCGGAGGCTCAGTACGTCGGTTACAGGGTCGTCCACCACATGACCGCTCAGACCCAGCACGTCGAAGAGTTCGGATTCAACGAGTTCGAACACCCTCCGATTGCCAATCACACCTTCTTCGTGATCACCCCCGCACTCGACCACTTCTACTCCAAGGCCGTTGCGGATCTACGTTTCGGTCCGGTAGTCATAGAAATCCCACCGAAGGACGACCGCTACTCGAGTCTCGAAATCTTCGACATGGAGCACTTCGCCTTCTTCGACAAGGTGACGGCACCCGAGGGTGAGAAGTTCGTGCTTGCTCACGTCGACTACAAAGGCGATCTCCCGGAAGGCCAGGAGATCAGGACGAACTCCATCTTCCCGTTCGTCTTCATCCGGACGCAGTCCTTCGCCTTCAACGATGACGGGAAGGCCGATGAGATCAGGCGTCAGGCAAGGATCATCGGCGAGACCGCAGAGATCGAGCTACCGGACGTGAACGATACCCAAGGCCTGATTGCCTGGACTATCGAGAACTCGAATCCTTACCCGCAAACTCAGGCCCTGATGGCCGAGGCGGCCGAGACCTACACACCGGACATGCACAAGGAGACCTTCGAGCATGTGAAGGCTTTTCTGGCGGCCGGTGGCGTAAGCGGCAATGTGGGCATGTTCGAAGCCGTCGACCACCCAGCGGCCGGCAGCCACAAGGTGCGGGCCGCTGGCACGCTCCTGGGACACCTGGGCTTCCCCGTGCACCATGCCTACTACCAGCAGATCCCGGTGGCTTCGAACGGCCAGAGGCTCTCCGGCGCCAACGGGCCGTTTGTCGTGACGCTGCCCTACGATCCGGGCGTTGATCTCTTCTGGTCGGTCACCCGTTACGGCGCTGACACCTTCCTACCGCTGAACCCTGCGGACCTCGGGGGTCATGACATTCAGGCCTACAACGCCTTCAACACTGAGCCCGATGACGACGGCAACGTGACCTTTACCTTCAGCAAGGAAGATCCTGCTGATGGCACGTACTGGATGCCCGTGACCGACGCCGCGTACTACTGGCTCGCTCGCTACTACGGCCCGACGCCGCGTCTCAACGGCAACACGGCCAAGGACATCATCTACGGCGGGACCGAGCTCGAAGAGAAATTTGCGACCGTCAAGTTCTAGTAGCCAACAGAAAGGAACGAGAAATGAAGACCACCCTATACGCGATCCTGCCGGCATTGCTCCTGTCTGCGCCGCTGTCCGCACAAGATGCTCCTCCTCCCGGCGACACAAAGGTCGAGTACTCGCCATACCCGGAGCAGGACTTTCCGAACAATGTCTATTTTGGCGATACGCACTTGCATACGTCCTGGTCCACTGATGCCGGGATGGTGGGCAACGCCCGGGGTCCTGAGGATGCTTACAAACTGGCCCGCGGAGGTGTCATTACGTCGAGTTTCGGCCTGCAGGTCAAGATGAGACGGCCACTGGATTTTCTGGTGATCTCCGATCATGCGGAGAATCTCGGATTGGCGCCGGCGATCGCGGAGTCCAATGAATTGCTGTTGAGTTATGAATGGGGGAAGGCGATTCACGATGTGGTCAAAGGCAGCGATCCAACCGGAGCGTTTGACATGTGGATCACCCAGGTCAATGCCAAAGACGACAAGCTGGTCGGTTCCGGCATGGCGAGGTCCTTTTGGCAGCGCGCCAATTCAATTGCTGATCGATACAACGAGCCTGGCCTGTTCACCGCATTCATCGGTTTCGAATGGACGTCCATGCCGAACGGCAACAACCTGCACCGCAACCTGGTGTTCAGAGACGATTCGAGCAAGACCGGCACCGTCATCCCCATATCGTCGTACGACACAACCGACCCGGAAGATCTCTGGACGTACATGGAACAGTATGAAGAGCAAACCGGGGGCAGAGTTCTTGCCATTCCGCATAACGGGAACATATCGAACGGCCTGATGTTTGATGACATTACTCTGACGACCAAACAGGCTATTGACGAAAGATACGCCCAGCGCCGTATGCGCTTTGAGCCGATTTACGAAGTGACGCAAATCAAAGGTGATGGTGAAGCTCACCCGGCTCTGTCACCCACGGATGAGTTTGCGGATTTCTACACCTGGGATTCCGGGACACTGGGTCCCGAAACCACGACGCCTGAGATGTGGCCGCGGGAATATGCCAGAGCGGCACTCAAGCGCGGGCTGGTCTATGAAGGCGAACTGGGTACCAACCCCTTCAAGTTCGGAATGGTGGGCAGCACCGACTCGCATACGTCGATTGCCATTACCGACGAGAACGGTTTTTTCGGCAAGCTCAGTCTGATGGAACCGAGCGCCAATCCGCACTATCGGTTTTACGAGACCATCATTGCCCGAGAAAACCCCGATGCGTCGAAGCGCATCTACCACTGGCAGGCGGCTCAAGCCGGGTTGGCTGCCGTGTGGTCGCGAGAGAACACGCGGGAAGCGCTGTGGGATGCCATGGAACGCAAGGAGGTCTACGCGACCAGTGGTACTCGCTTGCGGGTACGCGTGTTTGCAGGCTGGGATTACGAGTCCGGCGACTTGGTGCGCTCCGACTTTGCCGAATATGGGTACGACCATGGTGTTCCTATGGGCGGTGACCTCACTGCTGCTCCTGGCAAATCACCGCGTCTCCTGATTCGCGCCGTTCGTGACCCCGACGGTGCCAACCTCGACCGCATTCAGGTGGTCAAGGGCTGGGTGGATGCGGACGGCGCCGCCCAGGAGCACGTCTTCGATGTCGCCGTTTCCGACGACCGTAAGCCCGGCGCCGACGGCAAGTATCCGCCGGTCGGCAATACCGTCAATCTGAGCGACGTCACTTACGACAACTCCATAGGCGACCCCGTGATGTCCGCCTACTGGGAGGATCCGGACTTCGATAGCAGCCAGCGTGCGTTCTATTACGTCCGGGTCATCGAGATTCCGACACCGACCTGGGTCGCGTTTGACATGAAGGCCTTTGGCGTGGACGCACCAAAAGGATCCAGCGAAGCGGATCTGGTTCACCAGGAACGCGCTTACACTTCGCCGATCTGGTACACGCCGTAGCCCTCTTCAATGCAACTGTGTAAGAACGCAATGAAACGGAAGTTTATGAAGAAGACCATCACTACTACACTCTCGCTGTGCGCCCTCCTCGGCGGAGCCGCCATTGCGCAACCACCGCTGAGCCCCGGAGAACACGATAAAGCCGACATCGCCAAGAGCTTCACAAAAGGCGCCTACTCACCCTATGCGGGTAGGAATTTCGCCACCGAGGTTTATTGGGGGGACACCCACTTGCACACCGCTGCATCTGGTGACGCCTTCGGTTTTGGCAACAAACTCAACGACGAAGAGGCGTATCGCCTGGCGCGTGGTCAGGAGATCACCTCAGCGGGCGGGCTCCGCGTAAAGCTGTCGCGACCGCTGGATTTCCTGGTCGTCGCGGATCACGCAGAGGCGTTTGGCGCGATGATCGAAGTCTATTACGGTAACCCGGCGCTGATGGCGAACCCGAAGTCAAAACGCTGGAACGCGATGCTCAAAGAGGGCGGTGAGACTTCGTTCAAAGCGGTCATGGAAATGATCGAGAGCGTCTCCGACAAATCCATCCCGCCCGAGATGTTGGACAAGAAATTGTTCAAATCGGTCTGGGAGAAGCACACCGCTACCGCCGACGAGTACAACGATCCCGGCGCCTTCACCGCATTCCAAGGTTACGAGTGGACCTCGCACCCTGGCGGCAATAACCTGCACCGGGTCGTCATCTTCCGCGATGATGCCAACCAGGTGAACCAGATCTTTCCCTTCTCCGCCTTCGACAGCGAGAACCCGGAAGATCTCTGGGATTGGATGAAGGCTTACGAGGACAAGACCGGTGGAACCGTTCTGGCCATTCCGCACAACGGCAACCTCAGCAGCGGCACGATGTTCGACGTCGAGACCTTCAAAGGACAGCCGCTCACCAAAGGCTACGCAGAAAACCGTATGCGCTGGGAGCCGCTGGTGGAGGCGACCCAGATCAAAGGCGACGGCGAAACCCATGCCCTCCTCTCACCGAACGATGAGTTCGCTGACTACGAGACCTGGGACAAGGGCAACCTCGACCTCAGCGTGATGAAAGAGGATTCCATGCTCGCCGGTGAGTATGCGCGTTCTGGACTGAAGCGCGGCCTCGAGTTCGGCAACAAGCTCGGCGCAAATCCGTTCAAGTTCGGCATGATCGGCTCGACCGATTCGCATACGGGGCTCGCGACCGCATCCGAGGAGAACTTCTTCGGCAAGCACTCAGGCAAAGAGCCGACACCCGATCGCTGGGATCACCCGATCTTCGATTTCAACGGCGTCAAGATCATGGGCTGGCAACAGGCCGCCTCTGGATATGCAGGTGTCTGGGCAAGAGAGAACACGCGTGAAGCGATCTTCGACGCGATGCAGCGCAAGGAAACCTACGCCACCACCGGCTCGCGCATGATGGTGCGCTTCTTTGGTGGTTGGGACTTCACGGCTGAGGACGCAAACAGCCGCCTCCCCGCCGATGCCGGCTACAGCAAAGGCGTCCCGATGGGTGGCGATTTGAGCAATGCGCCTGCGGGCAAGTCACCCAACTTCCTCGTCGCAGCGCTGAAAGATCCGATCGGTGGCAACCTAGACCGCATCCAGGTCGTCAAGGGCTGGCTCGGTGCCGACGGCAAAGCGCAGGAGAAAGTCTACGACGTCGTCTGGTCGGACGATCGCAAGAGGGACGCAGAGGGCAAGGTGCCCGCAGTGGGCAATACGGTCACTGTGAACGCCGAGGCCGTCACTTGGACGAACACCATCGGTGAGCCGGAACTGATCACCGTCTGGACGGACCCAGACTTCGATCCCAAGCAGAGCGCATTCTACTATGCCCGCGTCATGGAGATCCCGACGCCACGCTGGACTGCCTACGACGCTCTTCGCTTCGGAGTCAAAATGGACCCCAAGGTTCCGATGACCACGCAGGAACGCGCCTACACCTCGCCAATCTGGTACACGCCCTAGGGCGCGACCTCTTCCACATGACCGACGAACATTCGAAGCTGCCGGCAAACCGGCTCTGGCAACCGACCACTGCGAAGTGGTTTGCGGTGGTGTTCGGAGCTTCCCTCGCCTACGCGATCGTTCGGTATCACTTTGCCGGAAACGTCTTCTGGCGGCACTTTCCCCTCTTCATCCTCAATAAGGCCACGTCGCTGGCGGCAGTCATCTTCGTGGCCTGCTCGTATCTGATCGGCAAGATCATCCACTGGCACGACGACGACCGCGCCCTGCGGCTGGTTGTCATCAAGTTCTGCGGCCTGATGGGTTTCTTCCTGGCAGCGGTCCACGCCTTCTTCTCCCTGGCCCTCCTCTCGCCGGCCTACTACGCCAAGTACTTCGACGACGGCGGGCGATTCAATCTTCAAGGCGAGCTCGCACTGGCCGTCGGGGTTATCGCACTGTTTTTCCTGCTGTCGCCGGCGGTCACGACACTGCCGATGATGCCCAAGGCTCTTGGGGGCTGGCGTTGGAAACGCAGCCAGCGGACGGGCTACGTGGCGCTCGTTCTGGTCGTCGTTCATCTGGTGGTCTTCGGCTGGAAGGGCTGGTTGGCGCCGCAGGGCTGGCACGGCGGTCTGCCTCCGATCAGCCTGGTGGCGGTCCTGGTGGCACTGGTGCCGCTTCTCATTAAGCGCAAGTTGGTTCGTGACAAAGAAAAAGCAAGGAGCAGTCAATGACGAGAATGATGAGAACAACTGGAGCAGCGGTGACGCTGGCTGTAGCGGCCCTCGTGCTGCTTCCCGCCTGCGCGCTGCGCAAGGGTCCACCGGATCCGGCCAAGGTGCAGCGCAAGATGAACGCGACCCTCGAGGGAGAAAAGGCGTTGATCCGTTCGACCGTCTCGAATTCCGAGAACGCCGACAAACTGATCGCCCTGCTCGCGGACCGCGACCGGCTGGTTGCCGAGCAGGCGGAGACGGTGGGCGCCTATCGCGATCGGATGAAGGCCTTGAACGCCGACTACAGCGCGAATCGATCGGACTTCGATCAGGCCGTTGCCGATTACAACGGCGACCGTATGAGGTTACAGGGCGAGTTGGTCGCGCTGATCGACGCGATGAAGAAAGAGACCACCGCCGACGAGTGGAAAGCGGTGTCGAAGTACCAACTCAAGAAGCTCAACCCACGCGAGATGGCCTACAAAGAGGCCGGAGGAGGTAGCTAACATGTTGATAGCACTCTTGGCGGCCTTTCTTCTCGGCGGCGGCGGAGCGTCGGGCGCCATTCTCACACCGGGGACGGTCAAAGAAATCGGTAAGCAAGTGGAAGCCCAAGTTTCTGACACCGCTCGCGCGGAGGCCGCGGCCGAGACCCTGGCGAAACTCAAGGTCGAAGTTAAGGGCTTCGAGAAGACCTTCGCCAAGTCCGGCAAGGGTCTGACGAAACTCTACAAGGACCATGGCGCCGACGGCGATCGGATGCAGGGTGTCCTCGCCGAGCTCAACGCGAGCTGGGAGGCATCGCAACAGCGCGCCATCGACCTGCGCTTCGAGCTCAAGGAATCGCTCACGGAAGAAGAGTGGGCGGCGGTGTTTGAGGGAGAGTAGAAAGCGACTGAGGTAGCATTGGGCTATGGGCGACGTATTCGAGAGGGTGGACCGTGAGCAGCTTGAGCAGCTTTGCCGTAAGCACGGTATCTCTCGTCTTGCGTTGTTCGGTTCTGCAGCAAGGGGTGAGCTTGGTCCAGAGAGTGACGTCGACGTCTTGGTCGAGTTCACTCCCGGACGTCGTGTCGGTCTGCGTTTCATCACGGTGCAGGAAGAGCTAAAGGCTCTTCTAGGCCGTAGAGTCGACTTGAATACCCGCGCCTTTCTGAGTCCCCACTTCAGGGATCGAGTCGAGGCCGAAGCGATACCGCTCTATGAGGCCGCCTGAAGACGAAACTCTGCTTAGGGACATGCTCGACTACGCTCGGCACGCCGCCGGGGCTGTGAGCGAAAAGGCTCGAGTTGATCTCGACTCGGACTTCGTGCTGGCAGCCGCTCTCGAGAGATTCATCGAGGTGATCGGGGAAGCGGCGAGCAAGATCTCCGAGCCGACGAAAGCGGGGCTGCCGCAGATTCCCTGGCGCGAGATCGTAGGAATGCGAAACCGATTGGTTCATGGCTATGCCTCAGTGGACCACGACATAGTCTGGGATGTGGTTTCGGGCGATCTGGCAGAGGTGATCGACGAGCTCGAGAAGGTGCTAGCCGAAGAGGCTCGCGGCTGACGGTCACTCTGACTGTCCCGAAGCCATCGAAGGTAGTGCCGTGGGGAATTCCGATCAGAAGTGGCTTCGCGAGCCCCTGGTGCATTTCCTCGCCCTGGGGGCTGGACTCTTTCTGCTCTTCGCCCTGGTCGGAGGAGGCGACGACGAGCGCACCGATCGCATCACGGTCACCTCTGCGCAGGTCGAACTTCTGGCCGAGGGCTTTGGTCGAACCTGGCAGCGTCCTCCGTCGCCGCAGGACATGGTCGGTCTGATCGACGACTTCGTCCGTGACGAGATCTATTACCGCGAGGCCATCGCGATGGGGCTCGACCGAGACGACACGATCATCCGGAGACGGATGCGCCAGAAGCTCGAGTTCTTTACGGATGACGTGATCGCGGCCGTCGAGCCCAGTGACGAAGAGCTCGAGACCTACCTCGCGGACAACCAGACCAAGTTTCAGGTCGCTGGGCGAGTCAGTTTCGAGCACATCTACTTCAACGCCGATCGGCGGGGAGAAGCCGCGACGGCCGACGCCGAGCACCTTCTCGCACAGCTCGCGGAAGATTCTACGCTCGACACCCGAGAGCTCGGCGACGGACTGCCACTTCCGGGAAGGTACGCCGATGCGCCTATCGACAAGGTGGGCACCCGCTTCGGTGAGAGGTTCGCCGAAGCTCTCACCGATCTTCCGGTCGGTGAATGGGCCGGCCCGATCGAGTCCGGCTACGGCCTCCATCTCGTCTTGATGAGCGACCGCCAGCCCGGGAAAGTGCCGGCCTTCGACCAGATTCGCGAGTCCGTCGAGCGCGAGTGGCGCGCCGAGCGCCGGCAGGAAGCCAAGGAGACGTTCTTCCAGGGGCTTCGAGAGCGCTACGAGGTGGTCGTGGAGGATCCGGCTGGCGCTTCTACCGCGCCGGGTTCGGGGACTGGGACTCCCGAAAGCTCTGGAACCGACCAGTGAAACGGCCGGTGAGAAAGATAGCTTCCTGCGCCCTTGCCCTGCTGGCGATCGGCTTTCTGTGGGCCGGTGCCGCCGGCGCGCACGAGGTCCGGCCGGGCTATCTCGAGATCCGGCAGACCGGTGCCGAGACCTTTGACCTGCTCTGGAAAGTGCCGGCGCGGGGGGACATGCGACTGGGCATCTACGCTCACATGCCCGAGAACTGCGAGGCTCTCCGCCCGCCCTCGACGTATGCGGTCGGCGGCGCCTACGCCGATCGTTGGACGATCACGTGCCCGGGCGGGTTGACAGGCGAAACCATCTCGATCGACGGGCTGGCCTCGACGCTCACTGACGTACTGGTGCGTCTCGAACGCCTCGACGGTACGACCCAGGTCGAGCTCCTGGCGCCCAAATCGCCATCGTTTGTGGTCGAAGCCACTCAGAGCTGGCTCGGGATCGCGACGACCTATCTCCGGCTGGGGGTCGAGCACATCCTGCTCGGCATCGACCATCTGCTTTTTGTGCTCGCCCTTCTCATCCTGGTCGAGGGCAAACGGCGGCTGATCGGCACGGTGACCGCTTTCACGGTGGCCCACAGCCTGACTCTGGCCGCTGCCACCCTGGGCTTTGTCCACGTGCCGCAGCAGCCGGTCGAGGCGGTGATCGCCTTGAGCATCGTCTTTGTCGCCGGCGAGATCGTGCACGCACACCAGGGGCGTCCGGGTTTGGGCCAACGCTGGCCCTGGATGGTCGCGTTCATCTTCGGGCTCCTGCACGGCTTTGGCTTCGCCGGCGCCCTGACCGAAGTCGGTCTCCCCGAGCAGGCGATCCCGCTGGCCCTGCTGTTTTTCAACGTCGGCGTCGAGGTGGGCCAGCTGTTGTTCATCGCCGCCGTGCTGATCGTGCTTTCCCTCGCAAAGCGCGCGTCGATCCCGCAACCTGCCTGGGCCTGGAGAGTGCCGGCCTACGGCATTGGAGCTCTCGCCACCTTCTGGACCCTCGAACGCGTGATCGGTTTTTGGCGCTGAGCTCGCGCGGTTCAGCGCGCTTGCCCTACTGATCCTTCTTGGCCTTGAGCTTGCGAACCGCCCGCGCGCGGGTACCGTACATCTCCTCCCAACGCTTCATGAGCCTCTCGAGCGCCTTCTCGAGCTTCTTCTCGTTCTTCGAGGAGTCTTTCTTGAGCACCGCCGTTGCCATGCCCCGCCAGACCAGGACCTTTCTCTCGCGATCCCAGACATCGACGACGACGGTGCCCTCCTTGAACACAAACGGTCGATCCTTGGTGTCTCGGGTGCCGACACCGCCCTTCCAGTAGGAGCCGAGCGAGAAGCCCGGGCCGTAGGCATAGTCGAGGTCGCGCAGGGTGAGCTCCAGGTCACGGTCGGTGGCGGCGTAGTAGGCGAGGTAGACGTCGGGCTCCGAGTCCGCCTGCGCGAGACCGCCTTCGACGGCATAGTCGGTGATCTGCTCAACCGTCCGGTGGTGGAGGGAAGAGGAGACCCTGCGCAGATCCTGCATCGTCTCGCGGAACTGGAAGGTCTTGTACTCGCTGAAGGCCGTCGCGTTGTCGTAGTCGATGTGGATCTTCTGCCCAGCCGCCGGGCCTGCGGCGACGAACACGAAACCGATGAGGCAAAATAAGAGCGTTTTTCGCATCCGCGGATTCTAGTCGAAGAGTGCGTGGCGGACCCGAGGGGGTGAATGCATTGGCTGATCGTGATAGTTCTGCGTTCGAGGTGAACAAGTGAACTTGGAATCCATCAAGGAAGAACTCAAGACCGCGGGTCTCGCGACCCTGTTTTTTCTAGTCTGTTTCCTCTTCGTGATCGCGTTGAAGAAGCTCTTTCTGGCGCAGTACGACATCGGCTTCTACGGGGTCTCGGTCGCGCTCCTGGGTGCCGGAATCGTGGGCAAGGTCGTCGTGGTGCTCGACAAACTCCGGGCCGGCACGCGGTTCGAGACCAGCCGGCCGCCCTGGGTGAGCATCCTCTACAAGACGATCGTCTACAGCGCGGTGGTTCTGCTGGTGGTCGCCGCCGAGAACGTCTTCCACGCCTATCGCGAGTCCCACGCCCTGGGGACGGCGGTCACCGAGGTGTGGCACGGCCGGGACCGGAACACCATCGCGGCGACCGTCCTGTGCATCGCGGTCGCCTTTGCGGTCTACAACCTGCTCTCCACGATCAACCGACGCTTGGCGAACCGACGCCTGGCCGCGTTCCTGCTGGGCAAGGAAGGCGACGAGTAAGCGTCTCTTCCGTCGTCAAACGCGCGGCCGCTCGATCCCCCGTTTCTTCATCCGCGACCGCAGGGTGCTCTCCTTGAGACCTAGGCGTTCGGCGGCATTGCCGGCGCCCTTGACCTTCCAGTCGCAGGCTTCGAGGACGGCGGTGATGTGGAGGCGCTCGACCTCCCGGAGGCTGGCGGAGGCGGGTGCCGCGACCGCCGCGGGCGGCGCGGCGCTCTTCTCGGGCGGGCTCGCATCCGCGACGGGAATAGGTGCCGTCGGGCCTAGCATTGCGGTGTCGAAGTTGAGCGTGCTTCCCGATGACAGAATCACCGCCCGCTCGATCAGGTTCTCGAGCTCCCGCACGTTGCCGGGCCAGTCATACTCCACGAACCGAGCCATCGTCTGCTTCGAGATCCGGTCAATCGACTTCGTGTGCTTGACGCTCAAAAGCGAGAGGAAGTACATGGTCAGGAGTGGAATATCGTCCCGGCGATCTCGGAGCGGTGGAACTTCGATAGGAAAGACAGCCAACCGGTAGTACAAGTCTGAACGAAATCGCCCCTCCTCGACCTCTTTTCGCAGGTCGCGGTTGGTCGCGGCGATGACGCGGGCGTCGGACACACGGGTCTTCGACGATCCAAGGCGTTCGAACTCGCCGGTTTGGAGGACGTTCAAAAGCTTCGCCTGGAGCTCGAGCGGCAGCTCGCCGATCTCGTCCAAAAACAGCGTTCCTCCATCGGCCAGCTCGAAACGGCCGAGCCTCTGGCGGTCGGCACCCGAGAAAGCGCCCTTTTCGTGGCCGAAGAGCTCGCTCTCGATCAGCGTGCTCGGCAAGGCGGCGCAGTTGACCTTGATCAGGGGGTGGTCCCTTCGCGGGCTCTCGGCCAACAGCGCCCTGGCGAGAAGCTCCTTGCCGGTTCCGGTCTCTCCATGGAGGAGCACGGTGGACTCTGTCTTGGCAACGAGCTTGACCTGCGTAATGACGTTCCGCCATGGCTCGGATTCGCCGACGATGTCGCCGAAGTGGAGGCCTTCGCGCAGCTCTTCCCGGAGATAGACATTCTCGGCTTCGAGGCGTTCTCTGAGCCTTTCGAGCTCCCCCTGGCGCAAGCGTAGTTCCGTCTCCGTCGCCCGCAACTCGGTGATGTCGCGAGACACGCCCCAGACCCACACCAGCTCACCGTTCTCGATGGTTGGTGTGGTCGAGTTGAGAAAGGCGAGGTCCAGGCCCTCCTGGGTTCTCTCAACGCTCTCGTCGTTCACCAGGACATAGCCCGCGCGGATCACCCGGAGCATGAACGGCTCGCTGGTCGGCAGCGATCGGGGCAGGAAGTTCTCCATCCCCCAGTGTCCGGCGATCTCTTGGCGTGGGGTCTGATAGACCTCGGCAAAAGCCTCGTTGACCTCGACCAATCGTGCGTGGCGATAGCAGAGCTCCAGCTGTTCCTCTGC
>JAOTZA010000179.1 GCA_029861655.1 Acidobacteriota bacterium
CGGTGCGCCCGATGCTCGCGGCGAAGGTAGTCCGCCGCCGCCAGCAAATCGTCAAGGTTGGACGAGAAGTCCGTGTCGGCGAAATCCCCTTCGCTCTCGCCAAGACCGGTGAAGTCGAACCGTAACACCCCGATCCCCTCGGCTGCGAGCGCCCGGGTGATCCGCACAACGGCCTTGAGGTCTTTGGAACAGGTGAAGCAGTGGGCAAAAAGAGCCATGCCCCGTATCTCACCCTTGGGCAACTCGAGCCGCGCAGCCAGCAGGCCCTGGGTGCCGCGAAACCCTATTTTCTCAGCCGACAAAATCCACCTCCGCGGTCGTTTCTCGCTTTCCTTCGGCATACACTAGCAGGGTGAAGAACATCATCCTGTTTACCGGCTTCCCGGGCTTTCTCGGCTCCGAGCTTCTTCCCAGAGTTCTGACTCGTGCCCCCGAGGCACGCGCGGTCTGCCTGGTCCAGGGCAAGTTCGCCGACCTGGCCCAGAAACGCCGCCTCGACCTGGAAACCGAGCAACCAGAACTCGCCGGTCGGGTCGAATTGGCTCAGGGCGACATCACACTCCCGGATTTGGGGCTCGACGACCCAGAGACCCTGCTCGCGGACACGGTCGAGATCTTTCACCTGGCAGCGGTTTACGACCTCATGGTCAAGCGCGAGGTCGGGCTTGCGGTCAATGTAGAAGGCACCCAGAACATTCTCAACTTCGCCGAGGAGTGTCCGAGGCTCGAGCGACTCCACTACGTGAGCACCTGTTTTGTCAGCGGCCGGCATGCCGGGATCTACTCCGAGGATGACCTCGACAAGGGCCAGGAGTTCAACAACTACTACGAAGAGACGAAGTTTCTGGCCGAGGTCGAAGTTCAAACTCGGATGAGCCAAGGGCTCCCGGTGAGCATCTATCGGCCGCCGATCGTCGTCGGCGACAGCGTGACCGGCGCGACCCAGAAGTACGACGGTCCCTACTTCATCATTCGATGGTTGTTGCGCCAGCCATCATTGGCGATCTTGCCGTCGGTGGGCGACCCGGAGGCCGTGCGGGTCAATCTCGTTCCGCGTGATTTCGTCGTCCGCGCCATCGCTCACCTGAGCGGGCTCGAGGAATCGGCGGGGCAGATCTATCAACTCGCCGACTCGCACCCGCTGACCGTCGCCGCCCTGATCGACGCGGTGGCCCGCGAAACGCACCGCAAAGTAGTTCGCGTGCCGCTGCCGCGGTTTGCCGCCAAGGCAGCTATCGACTACGTCCCCGGTGTCTACCGGTTGATGCAGATCCCCTCGGCAGCCATCGACTATTTTGTCCATCCAACTCACTACACCAGCGTCAACACAGTGCGCGACCTGGCGGGCACCGACATCGAAGTGCCCCGGCTGGAGACCTACCTGGGGCGGCTGGTGGACTTCACACGCGCACACCCGGAGGTGGGCTCCGCGGCGATGGCCTAGGCCTTCTCGCGGCGGCATAGGGCCAACCGCTGCCATCTTCCGATGGCCCTCCTCGCCGAGGCTCCAACATCGGTTGCGTGGGATGCGCCTCGCGTTGGACTCTATGGTGTTCGCGGCACGACTCCGTCGTGAAGGGGGTTCTAGCCCGCCTCAGACGGCTCGATCTCCACGGCCGGTTCCCACCAATCCTCGCCCTCGGCAAAGCGCTTCCCCTCATGGCTGCAAGGTGACGGAACGTGGTCGCGGCCATACATCGGTTTGCCCGCGTGAACCGCGCTATGCAGCGAATAGATCCCACAGCAGACCTTGCAGAACCGCCCACCGACTCGGCCTCGCCTCGCCTCATCGAGCCGGCTTGCCGGCGCCAGTTGTTGCCGTCGATACACCATGGTGAACTGACGGCTCAGCCGACGAGATCGGCGCGAGAGAAGAAAAAAGCGAGCTCCAGGAGCGCGTTCTCAGGCGAGTCGCTTCCGTGGATGGCATTGCGCTCGATGGATGAAGCATGTAGGGCTCGTACCGTTCCCGGCGCCGCATCATCGGGATTCGTCGCGCCCATGACCTCTCGCAGCTTTCTGACCGCGTTCTCGCGCTCAAGGGCCATCGCAACCACCGGTCCCTCGGTCATAAAAGCCACCAGGCTCGAATAAAACGGTCGCTCCCGATGAACTTCGTAAAAGGCCTGGGCCTGGGCCTCGCTCAGGCGCAGCTTACGGATCGCCACGACCTCGAAGCCCTCCGCTTCCAGATGATCGATGATCTTGCCGCTGTTGCCGGCCGCAACGGAATCCGGTTTGAGAATTGTCAGGGTCCGTTCCATTCGTGTTTCTCCTGTTGATCGGCGATGGGCGCCCGAGAGATTCTAGTCGTTATCGCATATCTCGAGATCGTCCTCGGCGTCATTGAGCTCAAAGACCTGTCCCACGGCCTGCACGCTTCCATCCGGTGGAAAAAACAGCGCCGAACCCGCCGGCAGACCGAAGCCCTTTTCGACCCCATCCTCCTCGAGCAGCCAGCGGAGTCGCCGATCGTGGGCGGGCTCGAAGTTGGGCTCGACGACCGTCTCGGCAAGCCAACCCAGACCGGTGAGCGCCCGGTTGCCCGTCAAGCTGCGGACCGTCCTGCCCACCGCCTGGGCGGCCGCGGCGATCGCAACGACTACACCTCCGGCTTCCAGCTTCCGCTCCAGTGCCTCGAGTACCGGCGAGTCCGCCAACGTTTCCAGAAGTTGGTCCGCGATCCCTCCGCCGAGATAGACGGCCGCGCAGTCGCTGATCCTTTCCGCGTTCTTGCCCCGGCGCGCGTCGCGCGGCCGGTAGATCGGCAAGACCTCGACCTCACGCTCAAAGGCGGCGTCGACGTAGGCTGCAAAGTGCTCACCGTACTCACTCGAACCGCTGGCCGCCGGGAGGAAACCGATCTTCCCCTCTCCAGCGCGCCCCACCCAAAGCCGATCCACCACTGCGGTGTCTCCAAAGCTGAATTCGCCGCCGCCGATGAGCACCAGGGTGCCGTCTCCCGGCAATCCGTCTCTCAGAAACAAAATGTCCTCGGCTCTCGTCGGCTAGAGGAGCTTGGCGACGGTTGAGCCGATCTCGGCCGGCGACTCGGCCACATGAATCCCAGCCCCGTTGAGCGCCGCGATCTTCGCCTCCGCGGTCCCCTTGCCGCCGGAGACGATGGCGCCCGCATGGCCCATCCGGCGTCCGGGCGGGGCCGTGCGCCCGGCGATAAAGCCGACTACCGGCCGATCGAAGTTGGCCGCGACCCACTCCGCCGCCTCTTCTTCGGCGGTGCCGCCGATCTCGCCGATCAAGACCACCGCCTCGGTCGCAGAGTCTTCTTTGAAAGCACTCAAGACGTCAATAAAGTTGCTCCCGTTGATCGGGTCGCCTCCGATGCCGACGCAGGTGGTCTGGCCGAGCTCCAGATTAGACAGCTGCCAGACCGCCTCGTACGTCAGAGTCCCCGAGCGGCTGATCACACCAACCCGCCCCTGGCGGTGGATATGCCCGGGCATGATGCCGATCTTTGCCAGGCCTGGCGAGATGACCCCGGGACAGTTCGGGCCGACGAGTCGGGTCGGGTGGTCACGTAGAAACGCCTTGACACGCATCATGTCGGCGACCGGGATTCCCTCCGTGATACAGACCACGAGTTCGATCCCGGCGCCGGCCGCCTCCATGATCGCGTCGCCCGCAAACGGCGGCGGCACGAAGATCATTGTGGCGTTACAACCTGTCTCGGCGCGCGCCTGCTCGACGCTGTCGAACACCGGGATGTCCTGAACGGTCTGCCCACCCTTGCCGGGAGTCACTCCAGCAACCACCTGGGTTCCGTATTCCCGGCATCCAAGAGCATGAAACTCGCCCTCGTTGCCGGTAATTCCCTGCACCAGAAGCCGTGTGTCGTCGTTGACCCAGATCGCCATTACCTGCTACCCCCTGCCGCTTCGACCACCTTTTGCGCCGCATCCGCCATATGCGTCGCGACAATGAAGTTGAAATCCGCCTCGTGGAGGATCTTGCGACCCAGTTCGACGTTTGTGCCTTCGAGGCGCACGACCACCGGCACGGCGATTTCGCCAAGCTCCTCGAGCGCCGCGACCACACCGGCCGCGATCCGGTCGGTGCGGGCGATACCTCCGAATATGTTGATCAGAACGGCTTTGACGCTGGGGTCGGAGACCAGCAGCCGGAACGCATTCTTCACCGCTTCCTGGCTGGCCGATCCGCCGACATCGAGGAAGTTGGCGGGCTCCGATCCGTAGAGTTTTATGATGTCCATCGTCGACATGGCAAGACCCGCGCCGTTGACCATGCAACCGATCTCGCCATCAAGCTTGATGTAATTGAGCCCGAACTTCGAAGCCTCGACTTCGAGAGGATCCTCCTCATCCACATCCCGCATCTCCTGAATCTCCGAATGACGGAAGAGCGCATTGTCGTCGAACGACATCTTGGCGTCCAACGCCAGCACATCGCCCTCCCCGGTCACTAGAAGCGGGTTGATCTCCACCAGCGAGGCATCGGTGGCGAGATAGGCGCGTACCAGCGCCGTCACCAGTTTTGCCGCTTGCTTTGCCGTGGCTCCGGAAAGCCCCAAAAGCCGCGCAACCCGCCGCGCCTCGAAAGGCTGAATCCCCAGATGCGGGTCAATCAACTGTTTGACGATCGCCTCCGGGGTCTTCGCGGCGACCTCCTCGATGTCCATTCCACCTGCCGCTGATCCCATCACCAGTGGCCGCCCGGTCTGCCGGTCGAGCAGCACACTCAGGTAGAGCTCGGAGGCGATGTCAAGTGCTTCTTCGATCAACACACGACGGACCTTCTGACCCCCGGCGCCGGTCTGTTTGGTAACCAGCTGCATGCCGAGGATGGCATCCGCAGCGCTTTCCGCCTCCGCCGGTGACGCCGCGAGTTTGACGCCCCCGCCCTTGCCACGCCCACCGGCATGGATCTGGGCCTTGACGACACACCGCCCGCCCCACTCCTTGCAAATCTCGCTCGCCTCGGCGGCGTCCGTGGTCACCCGGCCACGGGGAGTCGCGACGCCGTACTTGCGCAGAATCTCCTTCGCCTGATACTCGTGAATCTTCACCAACTGCCTCCTGGAATGCCCGCGAACGGCATGACGCTGCCGCCCGGAAGAGTCGGAAGTCTATCAGGGCACGAGCCCGACTTGCTCGCCGTTTCCGGCCTCGAATCGGTCCGGCCTGTGGTCGGCAGCCCCGTCGAATGCCGACGTTTCAAAAGCAAGCACGCGCCTCGACCCAGGCGGCGACTCCGCAGGGCACGGCGCGCGCTACTCGGACTCCGGGTTATCCAGAGGCGCTCGCCTCGGTTTCCCTCGCGCCGCATCGAACTCAGACTCCTAAGGATCTTCAATGCGCTCGGTCAAACGTCCCTGGTGGAGACTCCGCCTGGGCCGAGGTCGCGGTTCGCCACAACCTTGTTCACGTCGCGGGAGGCCGGCGTTCGCCGCAGCCGGGCGAATGCGCCGGCAGGAACGCTGTGAGCCCGCGGGCATAAGAGCTCTTGCGCCCTCACCTCAGCAGGCGGGCCGCGCGGGCGAACAACGAGGCGTGAGCGAACTCGTCCAAGGCTGAGCAGTGAGCGCCGTTTCCAGCCGGGCATTCGACCGGGCTGCAGTCAGCCGGCCGGGAAACTCTACGGCAACCGCAAGGCCAGAACCGTCAGATCGTCGTCTCGCGGCGCCGCACCGGTGAACTCCTCGAGATCGGACAGTACCCCGCGTTGCAGCGATCCCACCGACCCACCGGCGTGGCGACGCAGGCTCTGCTCCAACCTTTCGAAACCAAACAGCTCCTCGCTGCCGGCTCCACGCGCTTCGACAACTCCGTCGCTGAAGAGAAACAGGGTATCGCGGGACTCGAGCTTTGCGTTGCGCACCCGGACACTTAATTCCTCACGCACACCGAGCGGATAGGAAACCGACTCGAGCGAGTGGACGTCCCCTGTGGAATCGATCCTGTATGGGAAAAGATGACCGGCGCTGGCGTAGAACATCTGCCGCTCTCGAGGATCGATCAAGGCATAACAAAGCGTCGTCAACAAGCGCTTGCGCGCGCTCTGGTAGACCATCCGGTTGAGAGTCGCAAACACGGATTCGACCTCGGGGTCGAAGCTCACCTGTACCGCCAGCGCCGACTTGGCCATTGACATCACCAGACCGCTCGAGACGCCGTGGCCGGCCACATCTCCCACCGCCACCGCCAGCCGCCCGTCCTCGAGCGCCATCACGTCATAGAAGTCGCCACCGACTTCGGTGGCCGGCAGGTAGGCATGCGTCATCTCGACGCCGTGAAGCTCGGGTGGTAGCTCTGGCAGGATCGAACTCTGGATTCTACGGGCCGTCTCGAGCTCCACTTTTTGACGCTCGCGATCGGCGATCCGCCTCACGTGGGGTGGGACGTCCTCGTAGCTGTAGTGGAACTTCCGCTCGCTCCACAGAAACCGCGCGCTCACGAGCACCGGCAAGAAGGCAACCAGGAGAGCCAGCCCGCCTTGAAATCGCAGCCAAGGTTCGGCGGCGCTCAGGAAGGGTACGGCGCCAGTCAACACCGTTGCCGTGACGCTCGCCAGCACCGAGCTCCAGATCCCGTGGCGCAAGAAAAGAACGACGAAGACAATCGGTCCGATCATCCAGAAGAGCGGTGCCCAACGGGCTGGCAGAACCTGGACGAGCGGAAAAA
>JAOTZA010000180.1 GCA_029861655.1 Acidobacteriota bacterium
CTTTCTCGGCCGCGCGCTTGGACAGGTGCTCCAGGAGCTCGAAGGCCGGGAGTTCTTCGATCTGGTCGAACGGGTCCGCGGACTCACCAAGAGCCTCAGAGCGGAGCCGGATCGAGACGAACCGAAACAAGAGCTGGCAAAGATCCTGGCCGGCTTGTCGGTCGGCGATACCGAGCGGCTGGCGCGAGCTTTCACGGTCTATTTCCAGCTCATCAACCTGGCAGAAGAGATCCATCGCGTCCGGGTCAACCGGATTCGCGAGAGTCACTCGAGCGAGGCCGACCCAAAGCCGGAATCGGTGGCGGCCGCGATCCAGCATCTCAAAAACGAGGGCTGGGAATACGACCAGGTTCGCGAGTTCGTGCGCGGGCTCGACATCCAGATGACGATCACGGCGCATCCCACGGAGGTCAAGCGCTATACGGTTCGCCTAAAGCTCGAACGGATTGCCACCGCCCTGCGTCACCTACGCGAGTGGGATCTGGCGCCTCAGGACCGTCGGGCGCTGGAAGAAGAGATCCACGCCGAGATATCGACGCTGTGGCGGACGCGAGAGCTGCTCGCCAGGAAGCCCGGCGTGCTCGACGAAGTGAAGTCGGCGCTCTATTACTACCGCCGCTCGCTGTTGCACGCGGTGCCGCGCATCCAGGCGGACCTCGAGCGGGCTCTCTCGACCTACTACCCGGAAGCCGCGGCCGACTTGGAGAACGAGGCCTTGCCGCCCGTCGTTCGTTTCCGCTCGTGGATCGGTGGCGACCGCGACGGCAACCCTTTTGTCACGCCTGAGATCACCGAAGAGACCTACCGGCTGCAGAGCGCGGTCGCTCTCGAGCGATATCTGGCCGACCTCGATCTCCTCGTTCAAACGCTGTCCCAGTGGCGCCAGCGGCTCCCGGACCGAGGGTCGCTTCGCAAGCTGGAACAAGAAGTCGTTGATCTGGAGACTCGGCTCGGACCCACGACTCGGTTTCCCAGCGAGCCCTACCGAAAACGGCTCTTCTACATTCACAGCGCCATGACCGCGGAGCTCGGCCGACTCACCGGCGAGGCCGTGGACGGCAGGGCAGAGCCGGATAAAACCCTGACGCTTTTAGAAGACGGCGCCACCGGATACCAGCGCGACCTCCGAACCTTGGAGAAGACGTTACGCGCAGGTGGAGATACTCGAGCCGCCGGGGCGTTTGTGCGTCCCGCCGTTCACGGCGCCGCGGCGTTTGGTTTTCACCTGGCAGCCCTCGATCTCCGCGAGCACTCTCGTCACCACGAAGCGGCGGTCGCGGACCTGCTGGCGGCCTCCGGTGCGGCAGACTGCTACACCGAACTGAGCGAAGAAGACCGAGTCGCAGCGCTCCTCGATTGGCTGTCCAAGAAACCGCGGTACACACCTGACAATCTGTCCGCGGCGACGAGACGCGCGCTCGGGTTTCTGGAGGTCTTCACACGAGCTCGAGAGTCTCTCGGCGGCCAGGCGACAGGCGGCTATGTGGTGTCGATGACCGAGGGGGTCTCGGACATTCTGGAGCCCCTGGCTCTGGCCCACGCGGTCGGCTTCACTGAGATCGATGCAGTGCCGCTCTTCGAAACCGTCACCGATCTGGAGAACGCCCCCGGCATCCTGAAAGAGCTACTGGAGATTCCCTCCTACCGCGAGCACCTCGACCGGCGCGGACTCCAGGAGGTCATGATCGGCTATTCGGATTCGAACAAGGACGCGGGGTTTCTGGCCGCAAACTGGGCGCTCTTTCTTGCCCAGGAGGGGATGGCACGCGTTTGTCGCGAGTCGGGTGTGCCGCTTCGTCTCTTTCACGGTCGTGGAACGTCGATCGGCCGCGGCGGTGGACCGGCGGGTCAGGCGATCCTCGCCCAGCCTCCTGGGTCGCTCGGCGGCCGGATGCGGATGACCGAACAGGGCGAGGCTCTCGACAACCGCTATTCGGACCCCGATCTCGCGCACCGCCATCTCGAACAGGTGACCCAGGCCTTCCTCTTGAGCTCGGCCCGGGACGCTGCTGAGTCCCCCCGACCGGCTCCGGATCGATACCGCTCAGCGTTGACCCGGGCGGCCAAGGAATCTCGTCGTCGCTATCGCGCGCTTCTCGAAGCAAACGGCTTTCTCGACTTCTATCACTCGGTCACGCCCATCAACGAGATCAGCCGGCTCGATATCGGGTCACGACCGGCACGTCGCAAGGGAGAGCCCTCGCTCGACAACTTGCGCGCCATCCCTTGGGTCTTTTCCTGGACTCAGTGCCGGACCAACCTGCCGGGATGGTTCGGTCTCGGCTCGGGGCTCGAGACGGTGAACGACTTGTTGCTCACGGAGATGTACTCGGAGTTTCCGTTCTTCAAGACGGTGATCGATTTTGCGCAGATGAGCCTCGCCAAAGCAGATCTGGAGGTCTTCGAGCGCTACCTGACCCTCGTGCCGGACACCCGCCTCGCCCAACGATTCGGCGACGAGATACAGGGCGAGTACTCACGCACCTTGAAGGCCGTCAGAAGGACCACAGGCGCCGGTCTCCTCGACGGCGATCCGACCCTGGCTCGCTCGATCGCGCTGCGGAACCCGTATGTCGACCCGATCTCGCACTGCCAAGTAGAGCTTCTGCGCCGCCTGCGAGCTATGCCTGAAGCTTCCTCCGACAACCCGGATCGCGCCGATCTCGACTACGCGGTCAAGGTCAGCCTGGTCGGCATCTCGGCCGGGCTGCGGAATACCGGCTAGATCAGGAACCTGTTTGATGCCCGAGCCCGGCAGCGTGCGGGTATTATTCGCAAGGCCCAAAAACCAAGCGCGTTCTTCCCGGGGGGCGCAAACGAAAAGGAGAAAGCGATGGACAAGATCCTCGGCAAGTACCAAGAACAAACCTACGCCCTGATGAGAATCGTGGTTGGATTTCTCTTCTTCTGCCACGGCGCACAGAAGATCCTCGGCCTCTTAGGGGGAGTCGACGGGGAAGGCGCCACCGCCCAACTGTTTTCCCAGTACGGTGTCGCCGGCCTTATCGAGCTCATCGGCGGAATTGCGATCGCGCTCGGCATTTTCACGGGTTGGGCTGCGTTTCTATCGAGCGGGCTGATGGCCGTGGGGTACTTCAAGGCCCATCAGCCTGGAGGTGCCCTGCCGATCCACAACGGCGGCGAACTGGCGGCGGTCTACGCTTTCCTCTTTCTGTTCATCGCGGCCCGCGGCTCCGGCATCTGGAGCCTCGGTAGTCGATTCGGGAAATCCTAGGCGGGCCTTCACGGGTTTGTAACCGGTTGGATGTCCTCGGCATCTAGCTCCGTAAAGCCCCGTGCGGGCAGAACGAGGTTACGAAATTGCCAAAAGGAGATCGATGGATGAAACGACCAACGCACCGACTCGCGCTCCCTCTCGCTCTCATCGCTTTTCTGCTCGGTGGCGGCATCTTCCTGATAACCGGAAGCCCCGCCGAGGCACAGTGCCTGTCCGAGAGTGAATGCGATGCGTTGAGAGAGCAGATCAAGGAGTTCCGCAGTGACGCCAGGGCAAGAAAGCAGCAGATCCGGGCCCTGCGCTCGCAGATCCGCGCCCTCCCGGCGGACAGCGCTGAGCGAGCCGCTCTCATCGAACAGGCCCGAGCCCTCGGTCGACAAGCCCGGGAGCAGCATCGGGAAGCTCGCCCCGTGGTGAGGAGCTTCCGCCAGGGCTGTCGAAGGTGCTAGCCGGAGCCGGGTCGAGATAGGCTGGGCAGGATGAGACACCCGGCGAGGATGCTTCGTGTCCTCGCCGGGTTCTTGATGTTCGCCTGGAGCGGCTCTTTCCTCTTCGCCGAGACCGAGGTCGGCGAGTCCCACACCTACGAGGTCTGGTACGCGCTGAACGCCGAGTTCCGCGGCCGAGGCTCGGACGCCGATATCCGCGCGGGCGGGCGCCTTCTGATGAGACTCGATCCGGAGGCGGCAAGCGGAAGGCGGCTAGAACTCGTGCGGCCCCTGGAGGATCCGTGGAAGCTCTACTCAGTCGATCCTCTCGGCCCGTTCGGCGGGGAGACCAAGCTGGCTCTGGTGACGACCCTTCCCGAGGCTTCGTGGGAGGCGCTCGACGAATCTCAGGCCGAGATCGCGCGAATCGGACGAGAGCGGCTCGCTCGCTGGATCGAAGCCACGCGGAGCAAACGCCGTCTCGATGGAGCCTTTGGATTTGTCGCCATCGGCCCAGCAACCGGGCGGTTTGCGATCGACTTCCACACGGGTGGCCGCGTTCTCGATGTCACCAACGGCCTGACCGATCGCTGGCTTCCGGGTCCCTTCGATCAGTTCATCGGGTCCTGGGGATCCGGGTTTTCGGACAAAGACGCCCCTCGGGGCTATTGGTTCTGGAACCAGGGCGAGACCAAGCCCTTCGAGTGGGAGCCCCACACCTACCACGCGATGGCGGCAGCGCTGGAGCTCCTGGCGTTGCCGTTGCCTCCAAACCCGGATAGTGGACCGCGAATGCCAACCGTCTCCTGGGAGAGTCCAGAGGTTCTCGCGTTCGATGTCTTGACGACCCTGGCGCCCAAGATCGCCGGCAGGATCAGAGACCGCTCATCGCACCAAGGCGCGGTCGAGGTCAAGACCCGCAGAGATGGAGATTCTCTTCGCATACGGGTCGACCGAACCGCAGAGGGGTTGCAAATCGATCGCGAGTTGATCTTCTCAGACTCGCCTACACCGCCCCTGAGTGACCGGCTCAGACTCCGTATCGAGAGCCGCCGACGTCTGCTCGAGATCGAAGTTGGTTACGCGGCGAACCTGTCCGAACCGAAGTAGTCAGTGAGGTACCCCCAGCTAGCCCTGCACACGCGTGGTCGAATGCAAACTCTTCGGCGCGATGTCGCACCAAGAGAGCCACCCCGCGACAGCTTGACAGGGTGCTGGTTCAAGCCTCGTAATAGGCTCTAACAGGCCATGACCTTCTCCGTCCCCCCCGAGCGCGCCGCCGATACGATTCTTAGGGGCTTCGACGATCATCATGATCGTTTTCGAGCCATGACCCGCCGCGCCCGCAAGCGCTTTGAACAACGCGACTGGGAAGGCATCCGCTGGGACACAATCAAGCGGCTCGAGCTCTACGACCAGTGCATCGTCGAGACGATCGCGGCACTCCGCGAACAGCTCCAAGAAAGCTTCGAGGACCGCGACGCGTGGGCGCCGATCAAGCTAGCATTCACCAACGCGATTCTGGGACGCAACGACTTCGAGCTGGCTGAGACCTACTTCAACTCGCTCACCCGCAAGATCTTTCCGCACGTCGGTGTGGATCCGCGGATCGACTATGTCTCTCACGATTTTCCGCTTCCGTTCAGGGGTTGGGAGATGGCCAGCGCCCGAATGTACGGTGTCCGCCGAGTGGATGAGATGTTGATCCGCAAGATCCTCGAGGACGCCGATTTCCGTGTCCCCTTCCACGACCTACCGGGCGACGCGCGCCGGGTCGCCGATCGCGTCGAGCAGATCATCACCGAGATCTTCGGGCACCACGAGATCGACGCTGTCGACGTACTCGAACCGGTCTTTATCCGCAACAAGGCAGCCTATGTCGTCGGCAGGATCCGGCGCGGCGACACCCTGCTGCCGATGGTGCTGGCCATCCTCAACCCCGAAGAGGGTCTAGAGGTCGACGCCGTCCTCTCGAGCGAGGAGGACACCAGCATCCTGTTCAGTTTTGCGCGCTGGTATCTCCACGCGGATCTCGCCAGTCCGCGCGAGGTCATCGGGTTCCTTCACTCCATCCTGCCGCGTAAGAGGGTCTCCGAGCTCTACATCTCGCTGGGCTACAACAAACACGGCAAGAGCGAGTTCTTCGCCGATCTGATCGCGACCATCGACAGCCTGGATGAGCAGTTCGTCGTTGCTCCGGGAAAACCCGGTCTGGTCATGTCCGTTTTCACGCTGCCGTCGTTCGAGTTCGTCTTCAAAGTGATCAAGGACATCTTCCCTCCTTCGAAATCCACCACTCGAGAGGAGATCCGGGCCAAGTACCGACAGGTGTTGCTCCATGACCGCGTCGGCCGGTTGGTCGACTACCAGGTCTTCGAGAACGTCAAGTTCCCGCGCCAGCGGTTCGGCGAGGAACTGCTGCACGAACTCCTCGACGTGGCCGGCAAGGCCGTCGTGCTCGACGGCAATGACGTCGTCATCCATCACATGTATGTCGGCCGCCGCGTGACCCCTCTCGATGTCTTTCTCCCCACCGCCGGCGCCGAGGAGGCCGAAGCCGCGATCCTTGACTGGGGGCAAACGCTCAAGGACCTGGCCGCCGCGAACATCTTCGCCGGCGACATTCTGCTCAAGAACTTCGGTTTGACTCGGCACCGGCGGGTTGTCTTCTACGATTACGACGAAGTGAGTCTGATCAGCACTCGAAACTTCCGGCGTTTCCCGAAACCGCGCAACGAGTTCGACGAGATGGCCTCCGAGCCCTGGTTTTCGGTGGCCAAGGAAGATGTCTTCCCCGAGGAATTCAATTCGTTTCTGGGATTCGGTGGTGACCTGCGCGAAGCTTTCGAGCGAACACACGGCGACCTGGCCGGGATCGACTTCTGGAAGGACACGCAGGAACGCATCCAGGCGGGCGAGCTGATCGAGTTCCACCCGTACCGGGAGCGCCTCCGGTTGGGCCGAGGCTGACGATGAGTCAAGCCGCCT